>JBASTN010000166.1:0-1581 GCA_049274915.1 Solirubrobacterales bacterium | reverse complement strand
CATCAGGTCCTGAACGGTGCGAGATCGTCGACGCGCAGCGCGACGGCGGTGAGGGAGCGACCCTCTGGTCGTGACCGATCCACCGAGCGCGAGCATCGGCGAGATCGTGCCGGTCAGGACCTGATGGAGCTGGACGGGATCGAACCGACTACCTCCTGCTTGCAAAGCAGGCGCTCTACCAAATGAGCTACAGCCCCTCAGACGTCGTGACACATGGTGTGCCCGTGACGGTGCACACATGGTACGCAGGCGATGGCCATATGATCGGCCGATGAACAAACGTCAGGCAGACGAACGCGCAGCGATCGAACAGATTCTCGCCGAACTCGCGGGGCCCGGTGGGTTCGAAGGCGCAGATGCACGGATCGGCGACATCGCTCCCCAGTTGCAGAGCACGCTCGACGCTGCCCTAAGTGCCGGCGGTTGGTTTGACGATGCGCATGAGGCCGCCGTGCTCAAGGCAACGACCGCACCCGATGAAGACGTTCGTCTCATTGCGGTGCGTCAGCTGGTGCTCGAGCAAACGAGGCTCGGCATGCTGGTCGGCGTGGCGGTTGGCTGGGAAATTGCCGAGCGCCTCGAGAAGAGGCGCTCCGATACAAATGAAGGCCCGTCCGTACCGGATCGGGCGATTGAGTGAGCTAAGCCTTACGACTCACTGTGGTCGTGCAGCCAGTGGTTACGGTCTTTCCAGTCGTGTGCCATCAGCAGGCCACCGGCCAGGGCCAAGACGGCACCCGTGAATCCGTGGTGCAGACGCCACCCGACTACCCATACCCGCTGCATATCTTTGTCGTATCGAACCATTTTCCCCATCCAATCAAAACGAGCGAATCCCCAAATAAAGTGACTCTCTCTTGATAGTTCATGTATCGGCATTTGGCAAGCAAGCGATGAGCATTTCTGCCTCCACAAAAATCCGTATTGTGCTTTTAGGCGCGATCTTGGCGATCGGATTCGCCGGCTGCGGCGATGACGAGAAGCAGCCGGATTCGGCCGCGACGGCCCCGACTGCGGACGGACGATCTGCGACCCGTAGCACGGGGGCGGTCGTGTCGCCCGAAACCGGCGCGACCGACGATTCGGGAGTGACACCTGAGGACGGCGCGGTCGTCCCCGGTGAGGCGGACGCGAGGGGTGGGGCCGGAGACGAGGAGGCCGCGCGCACCCCGGTCGACATCTCGATCAGCGATGGTCGTTTTGGACGTGACACGCCGAAGGTGGTTCATGTGCCTTCGTTCATCGCTGTCGAGGTGATCGCGGTTGTCAAGGGCGACCGCGATCAAATAATTACCGTTAAGCGTGACGGTAAGTCCACGCGCTACACGCTCAGTCCGGGACGCCAGGCGATCATGCTCGAAGGACTGCGCCCGAAGCGCTCACTGGAAGTTCGGCTGGGTGCCGACAAGGTCGTCGTCACGGCCGACGCCGAACCCGGGCCCTAACCCGAAGGTCGGGTGGGCTACGGAAGGCCGGGAGATTCCGACTCGCCGAGCGGGGCGGTCGGAGCGACCGGCGATCCTGCGGCCGACGACGATCCGGTCGGTCCGCCAGCGGTCGGTCCAGCGGTCGGCCCAGCGG
>JBASTN010000165.1:0-5870 GCA_049274915.1 Solirubrobacterales bacterium | reverse complement strand
AGGTCGTGCTGACGACGCCGACGTCGTCGGTCGCGGTGAACTCGAGCGAGGCGCTGTTGGTGGTCAGAACCTGATCGGCGGTCGGCGCGCTGATCGACACGACCGGGTCGGTCGTGTCTCCCGCGGGCACGTTGACGCTGAATGCCCTAGTTGCCGTGCCGGTGTTGCCGGCTGCGTCTTGGGCGCTGACTGTGGCGGTGTAGGTGCCGTTGGCCAGGCCGGAGTAGAGCTTCGGCGAGGTGCAAGCGGCTGCGGCCGACGGTGTCGGGCCGGCCAGCGCGCAGGTCGTGCTGACGACGCCGACGTTGTCGGTCGCCGTGAAGGCGACAGACGCGCTGTTGGTCGTCAGGACCTGACCGGCGGTCGGCGTGCTGATGGTCACGACCGGCAGGGTCGTGTCTCCACCACCGGTGCAACCGGTCGGCGTGAAGGTTGAGGCTTTGTTGACGACTTCGCCGGCGTAAGAGGTCGCTTTGAGCTTGCTGGTCGCCGGCGAGCAACTGACCGGGTTGGTAATGAAGTTCTCGCCACTCGGCGCCTTGCCATTAAGCGTGGCCACGATCGATTCGATCGTGATGTTGACGTCATAAAAACCGAATACCTTGACCGAACGCGGCAGCATCAGGATCTTGTTGCTCAGCCCGCCGTCGGGGCGAACCGTGATCTCGTCGATAACGCGAGCGTGAGGAATCACCCCGGGGAATGGTGAGACCAGCAAAAAACCGAGCTTGCCGGCCTGCGTGGGCTCCGGCTCCATCACATAGATCCGGCCAGATACCGGGATTGAGAAACCTAACACGCTGACCATAACCTTGACCGTGCCCACCTGACTGGCGGGGTCACAGTTGTTGCCCTGCTGCGTGCTGGCCGCGAAATCGCTCGCCGAGCACTTCTGGCTAACCGCGTCTGGATCGCCGACGAGTCCGGGCGGCAGGTCGAGGACGAGGTTCTTGATGTCACCCTTACGGGGGCTCTTGGGCTTGATCGTGATGGTCAGGTCCGGGTGCCCACCGGCCTGGGTGGTCGAAGGAACGACCGAGAAGACCGAGATGTCGAAGGTGGGATGAGGCTTGGGCTTACCGTGAGGCTTACCGTGACCGTGGTGACCGTGGTGACCGCCGGCGGCGGACGCCGTAGCCGCGAGCGCGGCCATCAAAACACACACCGAGATAAACAACGCCGCGGCAAGCAGCCACGACTCACGCGCCCGGCGCGCGACGCCACCAGCGCAACTCGTCGGTCGCAGATTAATGACGCGGCCAGCTGCTTGGCGACGCATTGACTTAAATGGTCGCGCTAAATCAGATCCGAACATCACGTGGGACCTCCCCCTTGAGTTGTAATTCGCCGACAGGCGCCGACGCGTTTCTTACCGAGACCTGGCTGTCACTCCTTGCGTGACCGGCGCTGGCCGTCTGACAAACGTTGTGCACCGACCGACTGACAACATGCTGACTTCGCGAGTCAGCGTACCGAGGTGTCCAGTAACGGGCGGTTATTAACGGTTATTAAGTAGAAGTATAGTGGATTTTACTTCGCCGTTTAACCTCGGCTAGACACGCCCGAGCCAGATGCCGACCGAACCGGCGCGGACAAGCGCCCGAGCCGACGAGCGAACTCCGTATTTACGGCTGCCTGAATGAGCGGAAGGCCTTCGACCGCAGCGGCAGGCTCGAGCGCACGGTCTTGCCCGTGCCATCGGTCGTGGTGACGCTCAGCCGCGGGCTCCGCAGCCGCTTGACGGCCTTCAGCGAGCCGGGCAGCAAGGTCAGATCGACTCGTGTCCCCTTCCTGCCGCAGAAGCCGACGATCAGTGTCGACCTGCCCCGAGCTTTAGCGCATCCCCGGCGCAGCCGCTTTCCGTTAACCCGGATAATCAGCTTTCGCTTGAGCGCTCCGGCGTTGATCACCAGTCCCCTGGGCATCCTTAACATCAGCTTCTTGAGCCGGCCCTGTCCGTTTTCGGCCCTGGCCGACAGGCGCAGCGTCGTCTTCTTGCCCCGGTACCTGAACTTGACCTTAAACGCGTAGCCGGCACAGTTGATTTCGAGTGGCGCGGTCAGCGGTGTGCTCCTACCGTTGTGCGCCGTGCCCACCCCGGTTATCGATCGATTGGCGGCCGGGGTCTTACATCCGTCCTTGGTCACGGTCAACAGATTGTCGAGCCGCATCGTGAAGGTGTTGAGCGGGACGTCCGGGATGTTCTCGAACACGGCGTTGATCTGCGTTTTGTTGACGAAGGTGGTCTGTGCGATCAGATCGATGTTGGCGGCTCCGGTCAGCTTGACCAGCATCCGCGGCATCGCGCGCGTCGAACCGAGCGGGTTCTGGAGCAGATAGACAGAGCCGGTCAGCGCCGAGGGCAGAAGCGGTGTGATGGCGCTGGCGCTGCCCACTCTCGCGCTGGCCGGACAGGCGTTCATCGCGTACTCCGGGATCGTGCAGGCGAACGGCAATTTCGTGACCTCGACCGTCAGCGGCTTCGGCAGCGTGACGTCCGCCGCCTTGATCGCAGCGTCGCCGGGGTTCGAGGTGACGGTCGCCGTGAAGCGGGCCCCCTTGCCAGCCGCCGGCGGCTTGCCGGTGACAAGGTCTTCGACCTTGGCCGACAGCGTGGTCGAAAATCCAAGATCGCCGCAGCCGTTTGGCTGATAGCCATCTGTGGCGGAGCCGGTCGAGGCGCCGTATCCGGCGAAGGAGGCGGTAATGGCAGACCCCGAGCAGCCGCTGGCGTTGTAGAAAAGCGGGTTACCCGCTCCGCCGGCTGACCCGAATTCCAGCTTGATCTTGCTGAGATTGAACTCAACGACCTCATTCAGAGTGCTGGTCAAACTGCGTGGAATCTCGCCGGAAACGACATCGATGCCGACCCCGTTACCGCGCAGCATGACTCTCACGGGCACGATCACGGTGGCGAACTCCACGGCCCCGACCTTGACCGGGACTTTGATAGAAAGGCCGGCGATGTCGGCCGGGTCGGATCGCTCGGTGAGAAACACCTCGCCATCGAGCACGATCGTGCTCTGGTCGACCGTCGCCTCGGCCTGGACCGTACCGATCCGCGCCGAGGCAGGGCAGGAGCCGGCGGCAGCGACGGCGAGCATGCACTGGTCGGCAGCACGCAGACTGGCAATCAAGCCGTCCGGCAGCGAGACGGAAATCTGCTTGAGGTCCTCGCCTGCCGAGCTGGCGAAGTTGATCGTCACGGCGGGGTTGGCTCGTGCCTGGAGTGTCGAGAGCGCCAGTCCGACCGTCGGGGCGAAGGGATTGTCGACGGTGAAGGCACGGCTGACCGGTAGGCCGGCGTTGCTGAACGAATCGGTCGCCTTGACCTCGAACGTGTGGGCGCCGGCCGCCAGCGGCGCCGGCGGCGTGTAGGGCGAGCCGCAGCTCGAAAACGCTCCGTCATCGATCCGGCACTCGAAGGTCGCCGTACCTACGGCGCTGAACGTGAAGCTCGGCGAGGGGTCAAGCGTCACGCCGGACGGGCCGTCCGTGATCGTTGTAACCGGCGGTGTCATGTCGCTGTTGTCGACGATGAATGTTCGTGACGCCGGCGTAGGGTCGGTATTGCCGGCGCGATCCTTGGCGCGGACGTAGAACGTGTGTGAGGCGTTGGTCAACGTCGTGGTCGTCAGGGGAGAAGTACACGCGGTGTATGCGCCGCCGTCGACCCGGCACTCGAAGCCACTGCCGTTCTCGGGCGAGCTGAACGTGAATTGGGGCGTGCTGTCGGAAATCGTCGAGCCCGCGGCCGGACCGCCGGTAATCGAAGTGTCGGGGACCGTCGTGTCGACCAGGAAGTTCGCCTTGTCGGTGGATGGGGAGGGCGACCCAGACGCGCCGGTTGCGGTGACGGCGAACGAGTGCATTCCGTCGCTCAGCGCCGGAGACACCGTGTGGGTCCCGGCGCCCGAGCACGGCGTCGGACTCGCGCCGTCGATCGAGCAGCTATACGTGACCGGCGCCACGTAGGGCGGCTCCGCCGGACTGCTGAACGTGAATGTCGGGGTGCTGTCGGTGGTGTATCCGGAACCGCCGCCGGGCTCGAGATCCGGGCCGCCGGTAATGCCGAAGGCTGGAGCGCAGCCCGTCAACGGCATCTCGGCCGCCGTGCTCCAGACTCGCCCGTCATGGCCGATGAAGTCCACCCGAGTGGCGCTGTCGTTACGACACACGCTCGCCGCTTTGACGACCAGCAGCTTGCCGGAGTTCGCGCTGCCGGGTATGTCCAGGATGAACTTGGTCAACGGCACATCGGGGATATTCTCAAACACCAAGCTGAGCGACTGATCGGGCAGCGTGTAGATCGTCACATTGAGACGGACCAGGATGCCGAGCGCCGGATCGCTCAAGCGGATCATCAGCCGGGCGAGTTCGCCTCCAACCGCCTCCGAAAGATAGACGTCGCCGACGAGGTCGGTCTGGAGCAGTGGCGTGGTCACGGTCAGTGTGCCGACGATCGAATTGGCGGACACGCACGCCGCCGGCGGCTCGACGTCGATATCCGCGGCGAGACAGGCGCCGCCCAGACCGGCAAGTCGCGGACCGATCGAGACAGGCAATCTCGCGTCGATCGACGTTATTCCCGCGTTGCCGGCGGACAGGTCGACCGTGGCGGTCAGCCCGGTCGCGGTTCCGGCGGCCGCGCTCGACAACGAGATGGCCAGAGCCGGCGCGTGCGGAACGGTGTCACAATTCACAACCGCGTACGGCACGTCTGGTGCCGCGACGCTGGATCCCTGATAGCTGGTAAACGTGCCCTTGAAAGCCAGTGGCGCCGGCGTCGGCGAGCAGTCGGTCGGATTGGTCAGCAGTGGCGGGTTCGGGCCGCCGACGTCGCCGGTGATCTCGAGTGTGATTTCGCGAACGCGAAAGCTTGTGACGCCGTGAGGGTCGGTGATCGAACGCGGAACATCGATCGCGATGGCGTCGATGCCCTTGAAGATGCCCGGCGCCGGGGGGTTCGTACACAGGCCAGCCGAACAGCGCAGCCGGAGACGTGCCGGAACAACCACCCGGCCGAGGTCGACGCCGCCGACCACCGCCGGAATGTCAATCGAGAGACCGGCCGGGTCGCCTAGCTGGCCGTCGGTCATGTAGATCGCCCCGGGGAGCTTGATCGTGCTCTGGTCGACGATCGCCGTGACCAGGACGGTTCCGATCTGTGATCCGGCCGGGCACGTGGACGACGCCGCCTGAGCAAGTGTGCACTTGGGAACGATCGCGGCAAGGCTGCCCATGAACCCGTCTGGCAGCGAGATACTGACGTCTTTTAGGTCCTCGGCCGAGCCACCGGTGTCGATCTTGAGCGTGAGGTCCGGGTGAGCGCCGGCGTTGTCCGTGGAGGTCGTGGCGCTAAGCGCCACCGAGAAGGGCGAAGCGCTCGCGAGCGCCGGTGCGAGCGTCAGGGTGGCCGCCGTCAAAACCGCAGCCGCAAGCGCCACGCGCAGGACCGATCGCGCAAGCCGCGTCCCCATAGCCTCCCACAAACAAGTCATCCCGATGGCCTCCTGTTGTTCCCCGTGCTGCTATTCCCCGTGGATGACGCAGCTGATCGTCCTTCCGTTGACGATCACCTCCAACGGGCGCTACCGCGCGCGCCGGTCAGTGTCATTCATCACACAGTGTACACCAGCTCCGGCCCGATATCCGCAGTCCACTGTCAATAATTAGTAGGCAGGCGAGCTCGCGCGGTCAAGGCCGCCGGATCGATGCGAGTCGGACAGGCCGAAAGCCACTCGATCATCCGTGTGGCGAGGCCAAAGAGCGTGTCGAACGTGTGTGTGTGTTGACACCGTGGCGCCCGTCCGACAAAGACAAACGGCCCCAGGCACACTCGCCCGGGGCCATCGCCGTTAATCGTGGGC
>JBASTN010000164.1:0-53861 GCA_049274915.1 Solirubrobacterales bacterium | reverse complement strand
CCCGGCCGGCGTCAAGCCCAACCTCGCTGCGCTCGGCTCATTGACCGAGTGCTCCGACAGCGCGCTGGCCTCAGACAGCTGCCCGGCGACCTCCGATCTCGGATCGGTCTCGGCCAGCATCCCGCCGCTGCCGCCGGCCTTCACCGGCGACATCTACCTGCGGCCGGCCGGCGCGAGCGACCTGCTCGGTCTGGCGATCGTGCTGCGCGGTCCGCGCGGTATCACGGCGAAGCTCAACGGAGCGGTAACCGTCGATGCCAGCAACCGCCTGGTTGCGACCTTCGCCGGACTGCCGCAGATTCCGTTCACGGCGCTTGACGTGAACGTCCAGACGCAGCTGTTTAGGCAGCCGGCGACCTGTGGCACCAACGTCACCGACGCCAACCTGACCGGCCACAGCGGCGCGGTCGCCAGCCGCAGCTCCAGCTACGCGACGACCGGTTGCTAGAGGAAAACATCGGTAGGCGCGTAGAGGCGCCGCGATAGCGGAACCGTAGGGGGGTGGCTGTCTCTTAGGGACGCCATCCCCCCATGGTTTCGATGGAAATGGGAATGAGCCCGTCTAACGACTCGTCAAAAGTCTGCCGGCGGGCTCTTTTTCGGTCGTATTGGCTGGCGTCGATTGGTCTGACGCGACGCCAAAGCCGGATCGAGCGCAGAGCCGCTAACCACTGGAGAGCGTCAGGTGGACTCGGTTCATCGCGCCGAGCCGTCGGCGGCGAACAGCCCGTCCACCATTTCTCGCCGCGCTCGGGTCAGCGACTTGTCGACTGGCTGGGCACACCGCGCTCGGCCCGCCGATCGTCGGATGCCGCGGTGGGCTTGCCGTTCACGTTTGGTTCGGCGTTCACCTTTGAAGCGGCTCTGGCTTTCTTGATGGCGGGACCACGAGTAAGACGGGAGGTATCACCGGAGTGCATCACCTCGCGCACCTTGGCCTTGACCTGCGATGCCGCATCGAGCAAATCGTCACGGCTGTCGGAAATGGCGTCAGCTATCACCTGAACGTCCGGCACTGCGTCGTAGTCGGCGAGGACGCCGAAGTTGATGCCACCGTTGTAGCTCATCACGCCGATCGCGAGCGTGTGGTTCTCGGCCAAGAACGGCACCGGGAACACATCGAGCATCTGGCGGCCGAGCAGGTAGAGCGGAAGCTGCGGACCGGGAACATTGGTGACGAGCAGGTTGAACAGGCGCGTCGAGAAGTTCAAACGGCTTGCCTGAGCGAGCACGGTCGGCGGCGCAAAGTTCTGCATCGCGGTTAGCGCGTCGGCGGCGATCGCCTGGTTGCTCTGCTTAAGACCCTCCATCGAGTTCTTGATGTAGTCGAGGCGCTTGAGCGCGTCCATCTCCTCTACCGGCAGATACCCGCGCATCGCAAGCATCTCGTTGCCGGCGTGGGCGTTATCGCCGCGCTTCTTCTTGGGTCGAGTCGAAACTGGAACGAGGGCGCGCAGCTTGAGGCCATCGGTCGGGTAGTAGCGCGAACGCAGCCAACGACCCAGAGCGTCGGAGGTGACAGTCAAGACGACGTCGTTGACGGTCGTGTCAAGCAGGCTCTTGATCTCGCGAAACTCGTCGAGTGAGTTGCGTACAAGGCGGAATCGACGGTGCTGGCTAATCGGCTGGTTAAGCGGCGTTCGGGGCGCGGCGTCGAGTGTCTCGCTGACGGCCTTGGTGACGCCGTCGGTGAACCCGGCAAAGTCTTCGCGCACCGCTTGGTCGCCACGAGCGAGACCGACGAGGTTCTTGCCGAGCTTGAACGGCGCGGCGACAGCGTCGCGTAGTCCGAGCTCGAGCAGTTCGCCTTGGGTTGGCATCGGCGCCGGGCACCAGGGTGGAATCTCTTGCAGACCCTCGTTGGGGTCGGGGGAGAGCAGGATCGTCGCGACATCGACGCCGGCGATGCCATCGATCAACGCGTGGTGGTTCTTCATGATCAGTGCAAAGCGCCCGCCGGAGAGACCGTCGACGATCCACATCTCCCAGAGCGGCTTGTGGCGATCGAGTCGCTGACTGTAGATCCGAGCGCAGAGGCGCTCGAGCTGTTCGTCATTGCCGGGCGAAGGTAGTGCGGCGTCGCGTACGTGGTACGCAATGTTGAAGTCGGGATCGTCGGTCCAGAATGGGCGACCGGCCTGCATCGGCGGGTAGACCAGGCGCTGGCGATAGCGCGGCACAAAGTGCATGCGCGACTCGATGTGGTGCTTGAAGTCCTCGATGTCCGGAGCCGGACCCTCGAAGACCATGATTCCGCCGATCTGCATGTGTGAGCCGGAGCGTTCCTGGACGAGGAAGGATGCGTCAACAGCGCTGAGTCTTGAAAGCGTGGGAGGTGTCATTTTTCTCGGAGACTTTGTCGAGGGAAGGTTGGGAGTGGAAGTGCGTCGTTGCTGTCGATGCCGGGTATCGAAGTACCTCGCCTGTCGTTTGGGTCTTCACGGAACTCTCCCCGCGTGAAAACTTATGAAAAGAGCTTAAAGGCGACCTGGCCATCAGTCGGCCCGACCGACGAACTAGACCGACGCCGCACGAATTACTCGTAGCCCGACGATCTGTCAATGGGATTCTATGGATATTTACCATTCAATGGTGAAGTTGGTCACATTCGTTCAGCGCCGGGGCGCGCCGAGGCCCTGGCACCTACAATCAAAACAGTGACTGCGGTTCCACAGAAGGTTCTTCTCGCCGCGCCGCGCGGATACTGCGCCGGCGTTGACCGCGCTGTCCAAACTGTCGAGCACGCGCTCGATATTTACGGCCCGCCGGTCTATGTGCGCAAGGAGATCGTGCACAACAAGCACGTCGTCGAATCGCTGCGTGCACGTGGCGCGATCTTCGTCGACAACGCCGATGAAGTGCCCGCCGGAGAGACTGTTGTGTTTTCCGCGCACGGAGTTTCTCCGGCCGTTCATGCGCAGGCCGAGGAGCGCAACCTAAAAACGATCGACGCAACCTGCCCGTTGGTTACGAAGGTTCACGTCGAAGCGAAGAAGTTCGCCGCCGACGGTTACAAGATCATCTTGATTGGTCACGCCGGTCACGAAGAGGTCGAGGGAACGATGGGCGAGGCACCAGACGCGATGATCCTCGTCGAAACCGTCGAGGACGTCGCCACTCTGGAGGTCCCGGATCCGACAAGGCTGGCCTTCATCTCTCAGACCACGCTGTCGGTCGATGAGACCCGCGGCATTATCGATGCGCTGCGCGAGAAGTTTCCGGAGATCATCGGGCCACGTACTGACGACATTTGTTACGCGACGACCAATCGCCAGGCATCTGTCAAGGAACTGGCCAAAGAGTGCGACGTCGTGCTCGTGATCGGATCGAAGAACTCTTCGAACTCGAACCGGCTGGTCGATGTGACGCGTGATCTCGGCACCGACGCGTATCTGATCGACAACGCCTCCCAAGTGCAGGAGGAGTGGCTTGTCGATAAACCGGTCGTGGGCATCACCTCGGGCGCGAGCGCCCCGGACGAGCTCGTTCAGAACCTTGTACAGGTATTTCGCGACCGCGGCACGACCGACATCGGCGAACTCGAGGTGATCCAGGAAAACATGCGTTTCATGCTGCCCAAAGAGATCCGCACCGCGCTCGCAGACAACGCGCTGCCGGTCGCCGGTGCCTAATCACCGCCTAACTTGCAAGGGTCGCGTACTGGCCTTACAGGCCGGCGACCGGAGTGAACTGAAAGCCGTGCAACCTGATGCCGGGCTGGTCGGCGCTGACGGTCACCTGTCCGGCTTCAATCGTCAGTGCTTTAGGACCCGGTTGATCTACTCCACGCCCGCTGAGGATCGCGTACGCGCCACCGGCTTCGCAACGCGCCGTCGCCGTCGCACCCGCCGACTTTGCCTCGAGCCAGTCTGCGCTGGGCTCCCATTGACCGGTGAGTTCGAGCCGGTCGGTCTCGGGTGGCAGGGCGATGTCGGCGGTCTGAGGCGGAAACTCGGTGCCGGGCGCATCCTCGGGCCGCAGCGGTGCCATCGGCTCAGGTAGCTCGGCGGTAACGTCGAACTCGCGGAGTGCGTCTTGCAGGGCCAGCTCGGCCTCGCCGTAGTCGCCTTCGCCGTAGTGGTAGTAACGCAGTTCGCCGTTGATCGACCAGAGGTAGCGCGCGGGCCACCCCTTGTTGCCGTAGTCGCGCCACGCGCTGAAGGCGGGATCGAGGATTATCGGGCGCTCGACTCCAAGGCGTTGAACTGCGGCGGTCGTCGTCTCCTCATCGGCCCCGAATGTGTAGCCAGGCGAGTGGATGCCGATCACGCTGGCGCCCAGGGGCGAGTAGCGGCGGTGCCACTCTTCCATGTAGGGCATCGTGCGCAATGAGTTGACGCGAGCGAAGTCCCAGAACTCCACCATGATCGGCCCGCGGCGCAACAGGACGTCGATCTTTACTGCGCGGGCGTTGAGCCAGGTCGTGTCGGCCGGAAGGTCCGGGGCGATGATGTGCTGTTCGTCGATCCGTGGCACGGGGCGGAGGGTATTCGACGGCGGTCGCGGATCGGCGATGTTCCGCGCGCGCGGACGTTAAAGTGGTCACCCCGACTCTGCAATCAGACCGAAAGGGATCTACCGTGCCGACAACTTCCGAGAAAAATCAAGACTTTTGGGCACGGCTCGAAGAGGTTCGCAGCCGCAGCAACGTGCTCAATCACTCGTTCTACCAGCGCTGGAGTGCCGGTGAACTGACGATCGACGAGCTTGCCTACTACGCCGGCGAGTACGACCAGGCCGTCCGCGGCCTGGCCGAGGCCGTCGTCAGCACGTCCGACGCGACCGACGACGTAGCGATTCGCGAGGCGCTTCACGTGCACGCAGTCGAAGAAGCCAGTCACATCGACCTCTGGAAGTCGTTCGCCGACGCAATGGGCACGCCGTCCGACGCTCTCGGCAACGCCGACCGCCCAGAGTCTGCCGAGTGCCGCAAGGTATGGGGCGAGGCAGGTAGCGAAGGTCTGCTTCCCGGACTGGTCACGCTCTACGCGATCGAGTCGGGCCAGTCAGAGATCTCCCAGACCAAGCTCGACGGATTGCGTGAGTTCTACGGCTTCGAAGACGGTCCGGCGACCGAGTACTTCGAGCTGCACGCCGAGCTCGACAAGGAGCACTCGGCCCACTCCCGCAAGCTGATCGATAAGCACCTCGTCGGTGCTGATCTGGACCAGTTGCTCGCCGCCGCCGAGCGTGCGTTCGAAGCCAACTGGAAATTGCTTGACGGTGTTGAGCAGCACTTCGGCCGCCCGGTATCGCCACGCGAGATCGATTGCTAGCGAGCAGTGCAAGCAGAATCGTAAGTTGTCAGAACTGGCCGGTCTCGCTTTGCGGGGCCGGTCTTTTCTATGCGCGACGGTAGGTCGTGCGGTAGCGAGACGGCTGGTTTAAAAGACCGCGTCGAGTAGTAGTTCGGGCCAGACATAGGCCTCGATCAATGCCGACACCACAAGTACCGGCAACGCGATCGCAACGGTGACGAACGTGGCGGCCAGCAGCTTGTGCCAGTCGCCAGCGCGACTGGCGAGCAGAAACGCCGCCAGCGGCATGAACACAGCAGTCAGTTCGGGTAGAGCGTGGGGGAGCACGGTCAGCATCAAGGTCTTATTCGAGAGGCCGAGAGTGAAGGCGATATCGGCGACGTTGTGGCCGAGAATCCAAATCTGCGTCGTGATCGAAAACAATGTCGCGCAGGTCACCCAGACCATCGCAAAGGCGCTGGCGTGGTGGTGCACCCAGCGGTTGATGCCGCTCTTGTACTGCGCTTGTGCGGGCAGCGTGCGCATCGCCATGAATCCGGCGATGCAGACAAACCCGTGCAGCGCGAGCACGAGGATGTTGCGGATGAACGGACGGACGGCCTCTTCGATGCCGGTGTGGCGTAGTCCGAACGGCAGGTCGTGCGTGACGTCCGGCGTCGAAGACTGGGCGACGATGAAAACGCCGAGCAGTAGTGAGCTGGCCACGGCGAACGCGACGATCGCCCACCTGCCGACGACGCTAAACGGTGTCTTGTTCCACTCTGCGAGCGTCTCGCGCGTCTCGCGCATCGTTTCGCGCATCAAGACGTTATTCGCGGCGCGTAGCGCCTGGCGATCAGTTAGTGGTGGATCCGGCACCGGATCGAGCGGACTCATTCCAGGAGTTGTCGGCGGGTCAGAGGCCACGCTTGACTATCCCGTCTGAATGTCGGTCAGGTAGCGGGCTGGCGTACCCGGGCAGGGGCGGCACAGCGGCCTGGCAATGCCTCGAAACGCCGAACCGGCGGATTATCCGATGCTGCCTTCCATCTCTAGCTGGATCAGTCGGTTGAGCTCGACGGCGTATTCCATCGGCAGCTCCTTGGTAACCGGCTCGATGAAACCATTGACGATCATCGCCGCAGCCTCGTCTTCGGTCAAACCGCGGGAGCGCAAGTAGAAAAGCTGCTCGTCGGAGATCTTGCCGACGACGGCCTCGTGCGCGACGGTTACGTAGGGGTTCTGGATCTGGATGTCGGGCCAAGTGTCGCTGCGTGAACGGTCGTCCATCATCAGACCGTCGCACTGCACGCGGCTCTTGGAGCCCTGAGAGTTCTTGCCCATGCGGACCAAGCCGCGGTAGCCCATCACGCCGCCGTCTTTGGAGATCGACTTGGCGAGAATGTTTGAAGTGGTGTTAGGTGCGAGGTGAACGACCTTTGCGCCCGTGTCCTTCCAGACGCCCTCACCGGCAACACCGACGTTGAGGTGGTCGGCACGCGCGCCCTCACCCATCAGGAACGAGCCCGGGTACAACATGACGTACTTGGCGCCCATCGATCCGCCGACCCACTCGACGGTGCCTTCGGCTTCGACTATCGCGCGCTTGGTGTTGAGGTTGTAGACGTCCTTTGACCAGTTCTGAACGGTCGTGTAACGCGCCTTGGCGCCTTCCTTGACGAAGATCTCGACGACCGCAGAGTGCATCGAGTTGACGCTGTAGCTCTGCGCCGTGCAGCCCTCGATGTAGTTGATCTCGGAGCCTTCGTCGGCGATGATCAGGGTGTGTTCGAAGGTGCCCTCCGCCTGGCCTTCCATGCGGAAGTAGGCCTGCAGCGGCAGGTCGACCTTGACGCCCTTGGGCACGTAGACGAACGAGCCGCCCGACCAGACGGCGCCGTGCAGAGCGGAAAACTTGTTGTCCTGCGGCGGCACACACTTCTTCATGAAGTACTGCTCAACCAGCTCCGGGTAGTCCTGGACGGCGGTGTCCATGGCGCAGAAGACGATGCCGAGGTCGCGGTACTGCTCCTTGAGGCCCTCGTAAAACGGGTTGTTGTCCCAGACTCCGACGACGCCGGCGAGGTGCTCGCGTTCCGCCTGCGGGATTCCGAGTTTTTCGAAGGTGTCTTTTTGCTCGTCGGGGACGTCGTCCCAGCTGTCGAACTTGCCGGTGCCGGGCGGTGTGTAGAGCACGAGATCATCGAGGTCGAGGCCGGAGAGGTCGACGCCCCAGGTCGGGACCGGCTTGCGCTCGTAGATGTCGAAGCTCTTGAGGCGCATCTCGCGCATGAAATCTGGCTCGCCCTTGACGCGCGAGATCTCGTCGATCACCTCGCGTGAGATGCCGTTTTTGGCGACGATCGCTCCATCGCCGTTTTCGGCGAGAGTGGAATTCGGGATGCGGGTTTTGTCGATCGTTGCCATCTTGATTCTCTCCTTGCGGGCGGCTGGTGTTTCCGAAGGCTGGGGCTTTTCGGGCAAACAGTGTTCGGGCAAACAGTTCTCGGGCAAACAGGGGGTGCTGCTGATACGCGGTAACGCGAAAAAGTCGGTTGCAAAAACCGGGTCGCTTGCTTCGCGACGGACGGGCCTGCACACCCTATTTCCAGTGTCCGATGTCCTATATCCGGCTTCTGCACTAGGAATTGTAGTTGAGCGGGTCCGCGGAAGCGCCGGCCGGCTCGGAAAGCCGCTTCTGGTGAGCTAATCGTGTTGCGTCGGACGGCCGCTGTCGGCGCGATCCGAGGACCCCGCGAACAACGCAACCGCCGAGATCGCGATCAGTATCAGCGCCGGAATCGCCGCCTCGGCATGTGAGGCGGTGCGCGAGGCATCCCATATTCGGGTCGCGAGTGTCTCGAATCCCGTCGGCTTGAGGATCAGCGTGGCGGGAAGTTCCTTCATGGCCGTCAGAAAGACCAGCATCGCGCCGGCGGCGATCCCCGGCGCCGCCAGGGGCAGCGTCACGCGCCTAAAAGCGGCGAACTTGCTGAGACCGAGGCCGCGTGCCGCCTCCTCAAGTTCGGGGTCGGCGCGCACCAGCCCGCCGCGCGCTCCCTCGACCGCTTGGGGCAGGAAGCGGATCACGTAGGCCGTGACTAACAGGAGCAGCGTTTGGTAGAGCGGATCGGCGAAGCGCGTCGCGAAGAACACAAGACCAAGGGCGACGACCACGCCGGGCAGAGCGAAACCCGAGGTCGCGATCGCTTCGATCGTGCGCGTGACCCGACCGGGCTTTCGAATAGCCGTGTAGGCGATCGGCAGTGCCAGCAGAGCGGCAACGATCGCGGCATATCCCGACGCTGTGACCGAACCGAAGATCGCCTCCAGCAGCGAGCTTCGCGCGGCGCTCTCGTCGGCGCCGGTGGTCAGCCAGTAGGCGAGCACCGCGACCGGCACGAGGATCGCGAGCGTGAAAACCGTGGCGCAGAAACCGGCGCCGAGCCAACGCCAGCGCCCGAGCAGGGTAGTGGTTGTGCGCGCCGCACCGGCCGAGCGCAAAGCCATGCGTCGCGGGTCGCCACGCAGTTTGTACTCGAAGGCAAGAATCACGCCGGTCAGCAGGATCAGCACCAACGCCAGCAGCGCGGCACCATTGGGATCGAAGAACGAGCGGTACGCGCTGTAGATCGAACGCGTGAAGGTGTCGAAACGCATGATCGAGACAACGCCAAAATCCGACAGCACGTAGAGCGCGCAGAGCAGGCCACCCGAGAGGATCGACGGTCGCAGTTGGGGCAGGGTTGCTCGCACAAACGCAGCGATCGGACCGTAGCCAAGCCCACGCGCGGCCTCGGCCATCGCCGGATCGATTCGTTTGAAGGCGGCGATCAGCAGCAGCAGGACGTAGGGATAGGTAAACAGCGTAAGTGTTACGTAAGCGCCGAGGAATCCATAGATCTCGGGCAAACGGTCGACGCCGAGCGGTGCCAGCAACTCCTGGGTCAGGCCGCGGGGTCCGAACGCCTCGACGAAGATCAACGCGCCGACGTAGCTGGGGACTACCAGTGGCAGCGGCCCGCCGATCGCGAAGAAGCGCCGGCCGGGCAGGTTCGTCGATGTGACCAGCCAGGCGTACGGCACGGAGATCAAAATCGCCGTGATGGCGACCGCCAAGGACAGGCCGACGCTATTGAACAGCAGCTCGGCGGTGCGCGGCGAGAACAGACGGTCCCAGGCGCGGGTGTCGGCACCTGCCGCTCGGATCACGACGTACGTGACCGGCAGCAGCGTCAGTAGCACCGCGAAAACCGCCGGCAGGAATATGGCCTGCCGGCGGAGCCGCGAAGCGAAGCGCATAGCGCGCGGGTTAGGTGCCTTGGAAGCCGACGGACTCAATCATCTGCACCGTATCGGGCAGACCCGCGCCGAGCGTGTCGAGCGACACGTCGGGGCCGTCGAGTTCGGCCAGCGGCTTGAGGTCGTCGGGCAGGTCCGCGTCAAATCCGGCGACCAGCGGGTACTCCTTCTCCTCGGCCTCGGTTGCGAAGAACTGCTGGCCCTGGTCGAGCAGGAAGGCGATGAACTTTTCGGCGTTTGCCTGGTTGGGCGCACCGGCGAGGATTCCCGCGGCCGAGACGTTGACAAGCGCACCGCTGTCACCGGCCGCGAAGAAGTGGTTGGCCACCGGAGCATCGGGCTCTTCGGACTTCAACTGGTACAGGTAGTAGTGGTTGACCAGTCCTGTGTCGACCTCCCCCTTGGCGACGGCGTCGACGATGTCGCCGTTGCCTTCGTAGGACTTGACATCGTTGTCCTTCATGTCATTGAGCCACTGCTCGGTGCGTTCGTCACCGAGCTCCTCGCGCATCGCGGTGACGAAACTCTGGAACGAGCCGTTGCCGGGAGCGATCGCGACACGTCCCTTCCACTCCGGCTTGGTCAGGTCGAGAACCGATGGAGGCAGGTCGTCGTGCGTGACCTCGTCCGTGTTGTAGACGAGTACGCGTGCACGTCCGGTGACGCCGGTCCACTTGCCACTGCCGTCGCGATACTGCGCGTCGACCTTCTCGACGCTGTCTGACTGCAACGGTGCGAGCAGGTCTTTGGCCTCGACGGCGCCGATCGATCCGGCGTCTTGTGCGTAGAAGACATCGGCACGCGTGTTGTCGCCCTCTTCGGAGATCGTTGCGGCAAGCTCGGGCGATTCGCCGTAGCGAACGTCGAGCTTGACGCCGGTCTGCTTCTCGAACTTGTCGTAGAGCGGCTGGACGAGTTCTGCTTCGCGACCGGAGTAGATCACGAGCGAATCGGTTGGGGCCGCGTCGGATGCGGCGGTGCCGGTGTCTTTATCGTCGTCGCCACAGCCGGTGAAGGCGATCAAAGCGACGATGGCAAGAAGTAGCGAGGTGAAGGAGAAAAGGCGCTGCATTCTCAAGAGGGAAACCTTTCAGATGGTTGGGTGGATTGGTCTGACCGACGCCGAAAAAGGCCGTCACGATCGCGTGCGCGACCAAATACTTCGGCAAGCCTAATAAAGTCCTATCCATGTTGTCGGAATACGCGATCGAACTTCGTGGCGTGAGCAAGTCTTTCGGCTCGACCGATGCCCTGCGCGACGCCACCCTGCAGGTGCGTCAGGGCGAGCTGTTCGGCGTGCTCGGTCCGTCGGGCTGCGGGAAATCGACGCTGCTGCGGATCCTGATGGGCTTCGAGCGTCCTGACGCCGGCGAGGTCGTCGTCGGTGGGCGCGTGCTCAGCGCCGCGGACGGCACCTGGGTGCCGCCTGAACGTCGGCACATCGGCATGGTCGTCCAGGACTACGCGTTGTTTCCGCACCTTGATGTCGTCGCCAATGTGGAGTTCGGCCTGCACGATCTACCGCGCGGGCAGCGTGGCGCGATCGCCCAGCGAGCGCTGGAACTCGTCGGACTGCAGCACAAGGCCAAACGTTTTCCGCACGAGCTCTCTGGCGGCGAACGTCAGCGCGTTGCACTGGCCCGTGCGCTGGCCCCCGAGCCTGACGTAGTGTTGCTCGACGAACCGTTCTCCAGTCTCGACGCATCTCTGCGCGCCGATCTGCGGCGCGAGGTCGAGTTGATCCTGCGCGAGGTTGGGGCGACCGCGATTCTCGTTACGCACGATCAGGAAGAGGCGCTCTCACTATCGGACCGGCTCGCTGTGATGCGCTTGGGGCACGTCGTGCAGACCGGCGATCCGCGCGAGATTTACTGGCGCCCGGCCGAGCGCTGGGTGGCCCAGTTCGTCGGCGATGTCAACGTCCTGCCCGGCCTCGTGCAGCATGATGGAGTGCGCACGGACATCGGCATCTTCGATCTCGCCGACCGCCCCGACGGCGACGGCCACGTGCATGTAGCGGTCCGTCCTGAGCAGCTCGAACTGCGGCTCGACGCCGCCGGTGACGGCGAGATAATTGAACGCGAGTTCTACGGCCACGACGTGCTCTACCGCGTCCGTCACGAGTGCGGTCGCACGCTGCTGGCGCAGTTGTCGTCGGTTGATCTACGTGAAGTCGGCGATCGCGTACGCGTGCGCCCGAGCAAGACCTCGGTCGTCAGTCTGGTGGACTGACCGCTTCTAGCGCCTCGCGGATAGCGTCGGGGATCGGTGCCGGCCGGAAACGTTTGCGATCGACGAACACGTACTCGAGAAAGCCTTCCACGAGCAGGTCACTCTCTCGCGTGGCCGCGATCTCCATTCGCATCGAGCTTTTGCCGATACGCGCAACTACGGCGGTGAAATCAAGGACGTCGTCGAACCGCGCTGCACCACGGAATCGCAGGCCAGTCTCGGCGACGACCGTTTCGACGCCGTGCTCGCGCCGCACCGCTTCGTAGCCGCCGGCAAGCTCGCGCCACAGCTCAGTGTTGACAACGTCGAAGTAGGTGAGCCAGTTCGCGTTGAAAACGATCGACTGGGCGTCGCACTCGGCATAGCGGACGCGAAGACGGTGGGTGAAGGGGGTGGGCATGCTGAAAAATGCGTCTTCCGCAGCGGTCGAGCTTGACTACTCGCCGGGCCAGCTGGCGTCGCCGGTGATCGCGCCGCGCATCACTTTGAGATTAAGCAATGCGCACTTCAGGCGCGTCGGCGAGATATCGATGCCGAGCAGATCGACCATCCACTGCGCGTCGAGCTTTGCGACTTCGTCGACCTTCATGCCGATCATCTCTTCGCTGGCGATTGAAGCGGACGCCTGGCTAATCGCACAGCCCTTGCCGTGGAACGCGAGATCTGTAATCGTGCCGCCATCGTCGACGCGAAGATGCACGCCGAGCTCGTCGCCGCAGAGCGGATTGACATCGTGTGCGTCGAGATCGTGAGGGTCGAGTTCGCCAAAGTGGTGAGGCTCTTTGTAGTGCTCGAGGATGTAGTCGCGGTAAAGCTCGTCCATAGAAACCCGCCCAGACTAGAGGCCGAAGACCTCGCGGGCCTTGTGCAGCGCCGCGACGAGGGTGTCGACGTCATCGGTGTCGTTAAAGCAGGCAAATGAGGCACGCGCAGTCGCCGGCACTCCGAGGCGGCGCATCAGCGGCTGGGCACAGTGATGACCGGTGCGGACACATACGTTCTCACGACCGAGCAGCTCGCCGATGTCGTGCGGGTGCATTCCGTCGAGCGTGAAGCTGATCACACCTCCGCGTCTGTCGGCGGGCGGACCAACGACGGTGACGCCGGGGATCTCAGCAATACGGGGGAGGGCGTACTCGACGAGCGAGTGCTCGTGCGCGCGGATGTTGTCAGCGCCGACCTCGACGATGAAGTCGATCGCTGCACCGAGCCCGACTGCCTCAGAGACTGCGGATGTGCCGGCCTCGAACTTCCATGGCAGGTCGTTGTACGTCGACTGGTCCCAGTTGACGACCTTGATCATGTCGCCGCCGCCGAGCCAGGGGCGCATCGCGTTAAGTGTGTCCTTGACACCGTGCAGCACGCCGATACCGGTCGGACCATACGCCTTGTGACCGGTCCAGACATAGAAATCGGCGCCGATGTCGGCGACGTCGACGGGCATCTGCGGAACGGCTTGAGATCCGTCAATCAGAACCTTTGCACCGTTGTCGTGCGCGAGGGCGGTCGCGGCCTTGACATCGTTGATCGTGCCTAGAACGTTGGAGATATGGGCGATCGCCAAGAGCTTTACGTTGCCGGCCTTGAGCTTGTCTTCTAGTTGTTGCCGATCGAGCAGACCATCCTCGGTGATCGGCACGTAGTCGAGTTGCGCGCCGGTCTCGGCACAGAGCATCTGCCACGGGACGATGTTCGAATGGTGCTCCATCTCGGTGATCAGCACGCGGTCACCGGCGCCGAGACTGCCGGAACCCGGGTCGCGGCCCCAGGCGTGGGCGACGAGGTTGATCGCCTCGGTTGCGTTGCGCGTGAAGATCGTTGTCTCCGGTGTGGAGTTCAAAGCCTCCGCAATCCGCTCACGCGCACCCTCGAACAGTTGCGTCGATCGGTCGGCGAGTTCGTAGGTGCTGCGGTGGATCGGCGCGTTGCTGGTGCGGTAGAAGTCGTCGATCGCGCGAATCACGCGGTCGGGCTTCTGACTCGTGGCGGCCGAATCTAAATAGACCAGACGCTTGCCATCGGCGTTGCTCTGCTGCAGCACCGGGAACTCGGCGCGCAAGCGCGCGGCAAGGCTGTCGCCGGCCGCGCTCTGGGTTTGAGCAGGGCCGGCGGCTGGCACGGAACTGATCGCCTCGGCCACCGCGCTCAGCTCACTTCGTCGCCGCGTAGGCGATGATGTCTTCGCTGGCTTCGGCGAGCTTTCCGGCGATCCGCTCGCGCACGATTTGCTCAAGCCGCTCGTCCTCGAACTGCGCGACGACGGGCTCGAAAAAGCCCTCGACGAGAATCCGGATCGCGTTTTCGCGCGAGATCCCACGGGTCCGCATGTAGAAGACCTGGTCCTCGTCGACTTCTCCGACGGTGCCGCCGTGAGACGCGGAAACGTCGTCGGTTTTGACGATCAGCGATGGGATCGCGTCGACCTTCGCCTGCTTCGAGAGCATCAGCGAGTGGGTCTGGAGGTAGGTGTGGCTGTTCTGGGCGCCTTCGACTATCTCGATCAGACCTTCATAGCTGGCACGCGAGGTGCCGGTCGCCGCACCCTTCCAGACGGTGTCGCCTGTGGTGTTGCCGCTCTCGTGCATGTCGGTCGTGAAGAGGTCGAGATGCTCGTCGCCCTGGGTGAAGTAGACACCGTTGTGACGCATATCCGCGCCGTCGGCCGCGGTGACAATGTCAAGCGTCTGCTTGGTCAGGTGTCCACCGAGGTGGATCGGGAACCAGCGCGCGTGGGCGTCGCGCTGGATGATCACGCGCTTAGTTGAAATGTCGTAGACCTCGCCCGCGCCCCAGTCCTGGAAGGTCTTGACCTTTGCCCAGGCGTTGTCCTCGACGAAGATCTCGGTGGCGCCGGCGTGAATCGCCTGGCCCTCGAAGTCAGGGGCGACGTTGTACTCGCGGAAGATCGCCTTGCCACTGACGTCGACGATCGCCAGCGTGCGCGCGTACTGCGCGACACCGGGCTCATCGATCACGTTGATCACTTGAAAGGGCTTGTCGACAACGGTGTTCTTCGGGACGTAGAAGAACGCGCCGCCGGTCCAAAGTGCGGCGTTGGCGGCGGGGAACTTGCCGTCCTTCTGGTCGACTCGAGTGCCGTAGTACTTGCTGGCGATCTCGGCGTGGTTGGCAAAAGCGTCCTCAAGCGTGCAGGCGATCACGCCGTCGGGATTGGTCGGATCGACCTCGGAGTAGATCACGCTCGCGCCGCGCTGGACGATCAGTCCGGCGTAGGGCTCGTCGCCGATCATGTCCTGAACCACTTGCGGGAGTTCGGCGCGTGAGGTGACCGACTCGTAGTGGCGCGGCTGAAGCTCTTCGAGCCTTAGGTCGCGAAGGTTGGTGTTCCAGAATCCGCTGCGGCGCCAGTCGGGCATCGGCGCGCTCTCGTAAATTTCCAGTGCGGCGCGCCGGTCGTTGTCGATCGGCGAGAGCGCGGCTGTGGTGTCGTTGCGATGGTTGGGATCAGCTGGCACGCGCAGCCACCTCCTCGCGGACCCAGTCGTAGCCGTGCTCTTCGAGCTTGGTGACGAGTTCGGGGCCGCCCTCTTCGACGATCTCGCCGTCGAGCAGAATGTGCACGAAGTCGGGCTTGACGTAATCGAGGATGCGCTGGTAGTGGGTGATGATCAGCGAACCCATGCCGCGTTCACGAAGTGCGTTGACGCCTTCGGAGACGATGCGCAGGGCGTCGATGTCGAGGCCGGAGTCGGTCTCGTCGAGCACCGCGATCGTCGGCTCAAGCATCGCCATCTGGAGAATCTCGGCACGCTTCTTCTCGCCTCCGGAGAAACCGTCGTTGAGATAGCGGCTAGTGAACTCGCGCGGGATCGTCAGCAGCTCCATGTTCGCCTTGAGCTTGTCGCGGAACTCCTTGACGTTGATCGGCTCGTCGCGGTGCGCGTTGACCGCCATCCGCAGGAAGTTGGCGACGCTGACTCCCGGGATCACGGCCGGGTACTGGAAGGCGAGGAAGAGCCCTGCCTGCGACCGCTTCTCCGGGTCTTCTCCGGTGATGTCCTCACCGTTGAAAATGATCTGGCCTTCGGTGACCTCGTAGGTGTCGTTGCCCATCAACACGTTGGCCAGCGTTGACTTACCGCTCCCGTTGGGCCCCATCAAGGCGTGCGTCTCACCCTTATTGACCTGCAGGCTGACGCCGTGCAGAATCTCGCGCTCCTCGGTGCGCACGTGAAGATTGATGATCTCGAGGTCGGCCATGTCGGTGGTACTCCTGATTGTTTGGGGGTCGGGTGGGAAGTTCTTGGTCTGGCTGGTTTCGTTCAGTGAAGAGTTGTGTCGTACTAGGTCGTTCGGTTTGAGCGGCGGTTCGGTGCGAGTGCTGTGTCGAACTGATCAGCTGGCGGGTCGGCGGCTAGGCCGGATCGACGGTCGCTGAGCGGCGCGCTAGGCGGCGGCTACGACTGCAGCGACGGCGCGTTCGGTCGTTCGCTCTGTTGCCCGGTCGTTGGCGGCGGCGAGATCCGCCAGGGTCATGTCCTTGAGCGTGCGAACAATCGATCCCTGAACCCGCGTCCAGAGGATCTTCGTCGGACAAATCTCGTGTGAGTCGTCTTCGTGACTACAGGTGACGTCGCCATCACCAGAAGCACTGATGCACTCAATCGGTGCGATTTGACCCTCAAGCGCCTCGACGACCTCGGCCATCGAGATCTGCTCAGCGGGCCGAGCCAGCATGTATCCGCCGCGCGGACCGCGCCTGCTCTCAACCAACTCAGCCTTCTTGAGGCGAGCGGCCAGATGTTCGAGGTACGCGAACGGCAGGCCGTTGGCCTCAGCGATCTGCGCTAGTGAAGCCGGGGCCGGCGCTTCGCCGTCCTTCGACTCCTGCTTGGCCAGCGCCACCATCACGCGCACGCCGTACTCGGCTCGAGTAGAAAACATCATCGTGGCTATATCCTAGCGGTGAGGTATGAGATAGTGGTTGGGCGGGGGCGGTGCGATCTGTTCTACTGCCACTCGAGGCCCTGAGCCCGCCGACGCGCCGACCTAATTCGCTCTCGGTCGGCGGTGAATTCTGAATACCCGACGTGACCGCTGAAGGCGGCAAGTGCGCGGTCGATCGAGAGCCAGGGTGGGGGCGGGGATGAGCCGAGGTAGTAGGGGTGGGAGCAGTCGTCGGGGCGATCTTGTTCGGCTGGGTTCAGATTGACGTAAGCGATCGTCTCGAGGAGATCAATCGGTCCGTCGATCTTTCGTGCCCTAAACGGACCGTCCCAGAGCTGTCCGGTTCGCCCGTGCTTCGCGTTGAACTTCAATGCGTATGGCCCCACGACGCGCCGCATGATCTGAGAGATCATGAAAGGTGCCGGTCCTTGGCTCAATACGAGGTGGAAGTGATTGCGCATTAGCGCGAACGCGAGTAGTTGCGCCGCTGGCGGCGCATTTGCCCGAGATGCCCGAAGATTCACGGAAATCAGCGAGCGACGCACGCGAGTCATGAACTCACGTTTGTCGGCGCTATCTCGAAACGCCCGCTGTCCACCGACCCCGCGGCTGTACACGTGGTAGGTGGACCACTGCTGATATTCGCGGACGACGTTTCGTGCTGGCACTACCTAACTAAGGGTTTGAGGCGAGAGGATGGACTCCCCCGGCTGAGGTAACTCGTCCTATTGATTGGCGAACTCGGTCGTTGGGCCGGGGCCGCCGCCGCACGATCGTCGGCTCGGTCGCCCCACGAATCCCGCAATTTGCGCCTTAGTTTGTGCGAAATGAGCGAGCCATTAACCCTGAAGGGTGTATGGCAGCAGTCATTTGGTACAAACTTTCCCGCAATTTGCGGGAAACAGCGGACGTAATGGCGTCGAGTCAGTGGGGCGAACCGTTGGCGCAGCTGGTCGAAGTACGACGGATCCCGCAGCAGTCGGGCGGGTGCCGGGTCGGTGCCACAGGTCCTCGCGAAGTGCCGCGCAGGCCCCCGGGGCTAGGGCAGCTAAGCCTCGATCAACCCTCGGCGCACCGCGTAACGAACCAGCTCTACTCGGTCGCTCATTCCGAGCTTGTTGAGGATGTTCGAGCGGTGGGATTCGACGGTCTTCTCGGAGAGGCCAAGGATCTCGGCGATCTGTTTGTTGGTGTGGGCCTCGGCGATCAGCTTGACGACCTCGAGCTCGCGGTCGGTCAGCTTGTCCATTCGTGGCTCTTCGTCGCTTTCCATCCATGCTTTCACCAGCGAGCGCTGGGCGTCGTCGGTCAGAAACGGCTCGCCGTCGTTGACTGCGCGTACGGCTCGCACCAAGTCCTGGTCGGCGGCGCGCTTAAGCACGTACCCGCCTGCTCCAACGCGCAGGGCTTCGTACAGATACCGCTCGTCATCGTGCATCGAGAGGAGCAGAACGTTTACATCTGGCGCCTGCTGCTTGATCTCGCGGGCGGCCTGGAGGCCGGTGAGCTTCGGCATCGAGACGTCGAGGATCGCGACGTCGGGGCGGTGCTCGACGGCGAATGAGAGTGCCTCGGCCCCGTCGCCGGCTTCACCGATCACATCGATGTCAGGCTGGCGCTCGAGCAACAGCGTGATTCCGGAACGGACGATCCCGTGGTCGTCGGCGATCATGACCTTCATGGCAACTCCATTGTCAGTTTCGTGCCCTCACCGGGCTTCGAGTTGATCTCGATCTTTCCGTTCATCAGCAGAGCACGCTCGCGCATTCCGGTGACGCCAAATCTGCGGGTCGGTGCAGTCGGGTCGAAACCCTTGCCGTCGTCGGTCACCTGCAGACGGATCGAGTCGCCGACCCTGAGGCGCACCTCCACATGAGACGCATCGGCATGTTGGACGATGTTCGATAGGGCCTCCTGGACCACTCGGTAGATCGCCAGCTCGCGGTCGTCGCCGAGCCGGTGGCGACTTTCACCCTCGTAGATGAAGTCGGCGTCGATCCCGGTACGGTCTGTGAAGTCGGTGACATGCGCGGAAAGAGCGTTGCGGAGACCGATGTCGAGGGTGGTTGGGCGCAGTCGACGGACGACTTCGAGCAGCTCTTCCATCGCCTGGCCGGCGAGTGCCTTGGCCTCGTTGATCTCTTCGGCGAGTTCCGGGGTCGCTGACTGTGCCGCAGCCTCGAGGCGCAGAATCACCGCAGTCAAGGCCTGGTTGGCCTCGTCGTGTAGATCGCGGGCGACCCGGGCGCGCTCGGATTCCTGTGCCTCGACGGTCGCGCGGGTCTTGGCCTGGCGTTCTGTCTCGAGGCGCTGGATCATGCGGTTGAATGCTTCGACGAGTTCGGCGATGTCCTCAGTCGCGGCGGCTGGGATGTCGGCACGCTCACCGGGGGCAGTCAGGTCGATCCGATCCATCGTCGCGACTAGATGTTCAAGGGGGGCGAACTGCCGCCTCAGGATCACCATGTTCAGCAGGAGTGCGCCGGCGATTGAAGCCATCAGCAGAACGAGTTCGGCGCGACGCTCTCCCAGGCCCTTCTGAACGCCGAGCACCAAAACGGCGAAGAACACCAACGCGGCGATCGCCAGAGCGTTGGTGGCGATGACTTGGGCCATCAGGGTCGTGCGTGACGCCCCGACCTGCCGGAGTCGCGGCGGCGCGGCATCTAGCGCCGTGGATTCAAGCGCCGGGGCGTTATGTTGGTCCGCGCCGTCGGCAGCACGGTCGTCGAGTCGCTCGCGATCGGGCGCGTTTATGCCCGCTGCACCCAAGTTGATGGGCGCCGGTGCGTCGGAGTCGGCGGGAAGCCGTTGCGGAGAGGGATTCAAGGGCGGAGTCGAACAATGGGGTGTGGACCCTATATCGGCCGCTGAAGGCGATTCCGATACTCCCTATGCAAGGAAGCTTGAAAACTCCCCCTCAGGTACTTGGTGAACTAGATGGGGCTGGAAGGGACGCTAAGGAAGGCGTCCCTTTCGCCGTTTGAGGGGGTTTTTACGCGCGGATTGAGTGTCGGCATTACCCTCAACCGGCGGATATCCCCTCGCTATACTTTCTGAAGTACCCTCAGGCAGCGCCCATCGACAGCGCAGCACGCCCACCAGGAGAAACGCCGAGATGGCAAACAACTACCAAGACTTTCTCAGCAAGATCAAGGAGCGGATCCCCGAGGCCGACCCGCAAGAGGTCGCCGACATCCTTGATTCTGACGATCCGACAGCAGTAATCGTCGACGTTCGCGAGCAGCAGGAGTGGGATGAGTCGCACATTCCGGGCGCCAAGCACGTTCCGCGCGGTTATCTCGAACAGCGCATCACACGCGCCGCTCCCGACCCGGACCAGCGTGTGATCCTCTACTGCCAGAGCGGCAACCGCAGCGCGATCGCGGCAAAGACCCTGATCGATGAGCTCGGCTACACCAACGTCGAGTCGATGAACGGCGGCATCACGTTGTGGAAGCAGCGCAACCTGCCGCTCGAGATCCCGTTTCAGTACACCGACGCCCAGCGCATTCGCTACTCGCGCCACATGTTGCTGTCCGAGGTCGGACCGGAGGGGCAACAGAAATTGCTTCAGAGCAAGGTCTTGCTGCTCGGCGCCGGCGGCCTCGGCGCGCCCGTCGCGCTCTACCTGGCTGCGGCTGGAGTAGGCGAACTCGGCATCGTCGATGACGACATCGTCGATGCCTCGAACCTCCAGCGCCAGGTGATCCACAACACCGAACGAATCGGCGAACCGAAAGTCGAGTCTGCCAAGAAAACGATCGAGGCACTAAATCCCGACGTCAGGGTAACGACCTACAACACCCGGATCGACGCGAACAACATCATGGACATCATCGGCGACTACGACATCGTCGTCGACGGCGTCGACAACTTCCCGACCCGCTACCTGCTCAACGACGCGACCGTCCGCCTAAAGATCCCGGTCGTTTCGGCCTCGATCCTCGCGTTCGACGGACAGCTGACCATCTTCAAGCCCTATGACGGACCGTGCTATCGCTGCCTTTACCCGGTGCCGCCGCCAGCCGAGCTCGCGCCGAGCTGTGGTGAGAACGGTGTGCTCGGTGTGCTTCCAGGCACAATGGGCCTGCTCCAGGCGACCGAAGTATTGAAGCTGATCCTCGGCATTGGCGAGCCATTGATCGGCCGCTTGCTGCTCTACGACGCATTGGCCGAGGAGTTCACAAACCTCAAGATCCGCCGCGACCCCGAGTGCCCGATCTGCTCGCGCGAGCCCGACGCGATCAGCGACGAAGAGATGGGGCAGTTCCCCGATTACGAAGCGTTTTGCACCGGGGTAACGGTCTGACCAACTCCGTGCGCGAGCACCCGGCGGCGAGAGTCGTCTCAGTCGCCGCGACCGTGTAGGATGCCCGCCTCATGGCCCTCGTAAAGATTCCTCCGGTGCTTCGCAGCGCCACCAATGACGAGAAAGAAGTCAGCGCCTCCGGCAGCAATGTCGGAGATGTCTTGCGCAGCGTGGTCGAAAACTTTCCCGACACCGAGCGTCAGCTCTTCGGCCCGGACGGCGGCCTCAACCGCTACGTCAACGTTTACCTAAACGACGAAGACGTTCGCGTGCTTGAAGGACTCGACACCGCAGTCGAGGATTCCGACACCGTGATGATCCTGCCGGCGATGGCCGGCGGCCGCTAAACCCGGCCGACGGCTAAACCGGCTAGCTAGGGAAGCAGCGCGGCGATCACCGCGATGATCACAACGAATGCACCTGCGCAAGCGAGCACGGCCGCGCCCAACGTGATCGGCGATGGCCCGGCTGGGACGGGATCGCTGTCGTCCATCAGCAGGAGCGCGCGAGCCGTTGCGAAACCGCCTTCGGGCACAAGGATGTCGCGTCGTCCGGCAGCTAGAAAGTCGGGCACGTCTTGGCCGCCAGTGCGACGGACGATGCAGGGAATGCCCTCAGAACGCAGCAGGCTTTCGATCATGTCGGCCTCGGCCTGGTTGGACGTCACCGTCACGCGGCGCAGACTGCCGACGGCGTACTCGGGGCGCGGAGCGGCTGAAACGACCGCTACCGATCCGCCGACGCGTGCTGGTTCACTGGCTTCTAGCAGGGGTAGGTCGCAGGCCGGGCAGGAACTCGCGCCGATCTCGTACTCAAAGCCGCAAAACGGACATGTGTCTGAATCGCTAGACATAGCTGACTTCAATCTACCGGTCTCGGCGCATTCGCGGTGCGACAGGCACCAGCGTCTGGACACGTGGTGGTGGGGTGTTAACCCGAGACCTCGAGCCCAACTTCGCTGACTTTGCGGTCGACGATCGAGAATGCCTTCACGTCGGGGGCGTCGTCGTCGGCCAACGAAACGATGATGTAAAGCGCATCCGGCCAGGTCGCGAGATTGATATCCGTCTGCGACGGATAAGCGGCGCTGCGCGTGTGCGAGTGGTAGATCGCGCCGACGTCCTGGTCGCGATCGTTGATCTCGTTGTAGATCCGCAGGTAATCCTTTGAGTCGAGCTCGTAGCGCAGGGGGCTCGCGGCGCTGTTGATCGCTCGGTAGACCGTCTCTGCGACGCCGCCTCGCGAGCCGACGACGCCGCAGCACTCGTTTGGCAACTCGTCGCGCGAGTGCTGGATCATCTGTTCGATCTGTGGCCTGGTGAATTTCATTGGTCTGCTGCGGGCGGGCGCGAGGCTATCGGACGACTGCAGTGGTCGCGCGGGGCTAGCCGGAAGCCCTAAATACCGATTGTGCAATCGGGTAATAGGGACTATAGTTTTTGAAGTAATGGGACCGGTCCAGCTCAATCAGCGCATCTCCGGCGGGATCTACGGAGATATCGTCGATTCGATCGGCCATACGCCGCTGGTCGAGCTCTCCCGCCTATCGCCGAAGCCCAGCGTGAAGCTTTACGCCAAGCTCGAATCGCACAACCCAACGGGTTCGGTCAAGGACCGTGTCGCCAAGGCGTTGATCGAGGACGCCGAGGCCAAGGGCGCAATCGAGCCCGGAAGCACGATCTTCGAACCGACCTCCGGGAACACCGGCATCGCTCTGGCGATGATCTGCGGCCGCAAGGGCTACAAGCTGAAAGTCGTGATGCCCGACAACGTGACGCACGAGCGCACCCAGCTACTCGAGATGTACGGCGCCGAGATCGTCTACAGCGAGGGCGCGAAGGGTTCCAACGGAGCCGTCGAGATGGCCCTCGACATGGCGGACAAAGACCCGTCGTATTACATGCCCTATCAATATGGCAACCCGGCTAACCCGAACGCTCACTACACCGGGACCGCTCCGGAGATCGCCGCTGAGCTCGGATCGATTGCGGCATTCGTCGCCGGACTCGGCACGGGCGGAACGCTTATGGGGCACGCCAAATACTTCAAGGAACACGACCCGTCGACCCTGATCGTTGCCGCCGAGCCGCTGCAGGGCGAGCTCGTACAGGGCCTGCGATCACTGGCGGACGGCTTCATCCCACCGATCATCGATCTCTCTCTGCTCGATCGCAAGATCGTGGTTTCGAACCGCGACGCGGTCGTCTGGACGAAGAAGCTGCTTGAGAAGGAGGGCATTTTCGCCGGCGTCTCGAGCGGTGCGATCTGTGCGGTTGCCGTTCGCGCGGCCGAGAAGATCGAAGAAGGCAACGTCGTCTTTATCATCGCCGACGATGGCTGGAAGTACCTCAGCTCCGGGGTTTACACGAAGTCGATCGAAGAGCTCGAGGCCGACGGCTCGCTCGAGTCCACGCTGTTCTGGTAACGCTCTGTGTGCCCGGATAGTCGCCGCGCGGCTAGCGCACGAACTGGCGTGAACCGACACTGCGCGCGAAGCCGGAGCGCAGACGAAGCGTCGCCGCGCTGACGGTGGCGGTCGAGCTCTGCCGTGCGCGGCGAATCAGTGTGATTCGGCTGCGACCGCTGCGAGCGGTCAAACGTACGCGGTCGTCCTTGAGGTCGTAGGCCATGCGACCGCTAATCGAGACGCGGTAGCTGCTGCCGCCGACGTCGAAGACCGTGAAGCTGCCGGAAACGCGCGGGTAGTTCTCGACTGCGACACCGCCATCGACGAACACGCCTGGCACCTGCTCCATGCCGAGCAGATCGAGCGACATCGGTAGCGGCTCATCGAACTCGAACTCCTCCAGCAGGTCTTCATCGAACTCGTCATCGAACTCCCAGCTGCCGCCGTAGAGGCCGACGCCTTCGATCATGCCGCCGACGACGAACTGGTCGAGGGCGTCACGAAAGGCGAGATAACCGGCGGTGACCGCCTTCTTGGCGCCGCGGCAGCGACGGGAGCGAAGCTTGCGACAGGTTCCCGGCAAAGGCTTGATCGACGCAACCGACTGCACGGCCCGACCGGCAATCGGCACCGGCTTCGGGTTGCGGGTGCATTTGCCGTCAGTGCCATTGAAGATCAAGAATCGTTTTGCCAGTGAAAGCGCGCAGCCACTGACGTCGGTGCCGATCGTCGAGTGGCCGGTGTGCGGCACCTCGACGACCTGCGCGCGCGGGTCGCCTGCGGTCGCGCTGCGTGCCCAGGTCGTCGGCGTGCGGACATCGAGCGCGCCGTTGAGCGCCAGCGTCGGAACATCCGGGAGCGGGCCGGCGGGCAAGACCGGAACATCGGGCGACTGCTGCCAGCCGCGACAGATCGACGCCAGCGAATTGTTCTTGACCGTCGCGCGGGCGAAGGGATAGAACTGGCTATCGGGCAACGCGTCGGCCGCGGCGTTGATCGCAACCTGGCGCGAGCCGACGGGTGTGTCGCGCGTCCACGGCGAGATCAGGTCCTCACAAGTCGTGGTGAGATTGAGTGTGTTGCTGAAGATCGCGACTTCACTAAGGCGTGGCTTGGTCTGAGTGCGGCCGCGGCTACGACGCTGCTTCGCCCGAGTCTTGGCGCGCTGCTTGCTGCGCCATCCGGACCTTGCGGCAGCGCGGCTGAACGGGCGCACAGCGGCGTCGCCGTCTGCAGCGCCTGAGAGCAGCGCGAACAGCCGGATCATCGGCTGGGCATCGGCGCGCAGGGCGGCGTCGATCGCGGCGGGCAGCTGCTCGTAGACGTAGAGGTTGAAGTCGGCGGCGAACATCAGATCGAAGAGGTTCTCGGCCGTGATCTGAACTTTGATCGGCTTACCCTTTTTATTGACGATGAAGCCTTCGATCGGAGTCTTCTTGAGCGTGGCCGCGAGCCGTGCGAGCTTGCTGACGGGAGCGGAGAGGACGTTCTTGCAGCGCCCGGCGGCGCACAGGTTTTCGAGTGCGGTGCGCATCGCGGCGACCGAGGTCAGGTCGAAGGCGCTCGGTTCGTTGACCGGCAGAACCGAGTCCAGCAGCAGCGAACGGACTCGGCTGGGGTGTCGCTGCGCGTATGCCAGCGCCATCTTCGTGCCGTAGGAGACCCCAAAGATCGAGACTTGATCGACACCTAGATCGGCACGCACAACTTCGAGGTCCGCGATTGACTCGACGCTGTCATATCCCCAGCGTGCCGGACCGAGAGCGTCGGCACATTGCGTGATCGGCTTATCGAGCGAAGGATTAGCCCCATCGGTGCCGACGCCGCTCTCGATGCGCGGGCAGTTGAGCGGCTCAGAGAGACCAGTGCCACGCAAGTCGACGGCAACGACGTCGTAGCGGTTCGCACCCGGAAAGAGGGTGAGCATGAAGTCGAGCATCACGTCGGACGGTTGGCCCGGACCGCCGGCGATCACGAACAGGGTGCCGAGGCGCGGTCCCTCGGTGGCTTCGACCTTCACGGCGCGCACGGTCGTCTCTCCGGCGACCAAACCAGTGCGATCGATCGGCAAGCGATAACTGGCGCACTCGATCTGATCGATCGTGTCGAGGCATGGTGCCCAGACGGCGGCCGTGGCGGACGGGGGCGTGAGCGAAAAGGCGAATGCCAAACAGAGCGCGAATGCGAGTGCCGAGAAGGCGACGCGAAGGCGACGCCCGTGGAGGCCGGGCGCGAGGTGCAGGTACCGAGACACGTCGGCAAGCATAGATGCCGGGGGGCATCCCCCGTCAGAGGGAGTACCGGGCAAGGGGAGTACCGGGCAAGGGGAGGGCTAGGCGGCCTGGGTTTTGGCGATGCGCTGTTCGACGTCGGCGCGAACGCTGGCGAACTCGCTGTCGGACAACACCGGGGTGCCCTCGAACGGCAGGTCACGCGCGACATCGACCCACGAGCGGCAACCGACGTACTCCTCGCGAACCTTGATCGTGACTGGACGCGGGATCCGGTAAGTACGCAACAGCAGTACGTGCAACGGGTGGCGTGGTTTCCAGTCGAATCGCTTCGTCGCGTAGTCACTCGTCCAGACATGGAACGGAGCGAGCTTGTCGAGCGTGTTGCCGGCCGTGATCTCCCAGCTTTCTGCCACCTCCGCCCAAGCTCGCAGGCGCACGCTGACCGGCTGGGCGACCGGCAGGCCAGCCTCCATCATGCGCGCGGTCGGCGCCGGTGGGTGCCAGACGCCGTCTTCAAGCGCGCGTTTGAGTTCGGGTATGTGTGACTCGCGAACGAGGCTCGCCTGCTGGTGGTCGAACGTCGGGTAGAGGAAGAAGCGCCGGTGGGCGACCTCGAAGTGTTTGTTCTCCTCGCGGATGCCACCCTTGCGCAGCGTGATCAGTTGTTCGCCCTCGGCGAGAGCGCGGACCGTAACGGCCCACTCTTTGAGTGCGATCGGCATCGTGCGCGGATTATAAGTCCGTGTGGGACGTGCGCGGAGCGTGCTGCGGTTACCGGCGGGTATTGTCGCGCGGCGGTTCGCCGTGGCCTCCGCCGCCTCCGCCGCGAGTTCACCGACTCGTCGTTCGTGCTCGGGATGGCGAAACGAGAACAGCAGACAGACCGCGACGCTCTCGACCGCGGCCGCACCGCACGCGGTGAGCGCGTCGCGCACCGACGTCTCGTCGAGCGCCGTGAGGACGCCATCGGGACCGCGAGGACGCCATCGGGACCGCGAGGACGCCATCGGGACCGCATCGCTCGGCGATGCCGAAAGAAGAAACTGGCCAAGAAGAAACGAGGGCCGCTAGACCCTCGTTTCTATCTCACGCGATCGACCGAACGGATCGACCTCGCGATGGCTGCTCGGATGTGTGCTGGCCTACGCTGCGTCGGCGTGTACTTCAGCGCCTTGCAATCGGTCGCCACGCAGGTCTTCCTCGAAGTGGGGCTCGGCCAGGTGCTGATGCGACGGGCAGTACTCGGTGCCCGGAACGATGTTGCGCATGCAGGGCGTACTGCGGCGCGTCGTTGCGCGGCAGCGGAGTCGCGTTCCGTCTGGCTTGAAACCGCGCGCCGCGTAAGTGCGTGTCACTTGGAGGGCGCGATCGACGTGCTTCGAGATCAAGTTGAAAACCTGCAACTGCTGTGTGATCGAGAAATACGCGCGCACTTGCTCAAAAAGAAAGCGGTCGGGGTGATGGAAATAGCGCCAATCGTCGGCGATGCGCTCCATCGTTTGTTCACAGGCGTCGAGGACGATGGCGCGGACATCGGTCGATACACCGTTGACATGTTCCTCGGTGATAAACGGAGCGATGTCTTTGTATAGGGCCCTGCTCAATGCGTACATATCGCTGTGCTCCTTAACTTCCTCGATCGGCTGCTTAGCGGGCGTTCCAGCAACTTCCGTTCTAGCAACTTCCTCTGTGCCAGCAACTTCCTATGTGGACTGCAGTATGTCGTATCCAAGTGAATATCCGGACAACTGCGGATTAAGCACTCTTTAACCTTAAAATCCCTGCAAATAGGCGGTTTTTGAGGGCTGGTTCCGATGCTGGTTCCGCTTACTCAATGCTACCCGTTGTGGTGGTCTCACAAACACTTACGGGGCACAGATTGGTTTGGATCATTCCCAGCGTTCGGCGGTCGGTGTGACGTCTTCGGCGAGCACAAAATGCTGGAGGTCGAGCGTTGGATCGAGATCGGGGAAATCGTTGCGGTGGTGCGCGCCGCGGGTCTCGCGCCGGGCGATCGCAGAGGCCCCGATCATCCGCACGAGTGGGTTCGGGTTGGCGGCGAGCAGCTGCAACCGCTCGGCGTCACGCTCGATGCCAGCGTTCTGCCACAACAGGTCACGCGTCGCCGCCGCATCGGGATCGGGCGTCGCGAGGTGGTGCGGCAACTCGCCTCGAATCGCCTTGGCGCGTGAGTTCTCGCTGATCGCCGGCTCGGCGAGCGCCGCGAGAGCGGCGCGTCGGCCGAACACCAGGCACTCGGCCAGTGAGTTGGACGCGAGTCTGTTGGCGCCATGAAGACCGGTGCAGGCACACTCTCCGACCGCGAGTAGGGCCGACAGAGTTGAACGAGCATTGAGGTCGGTCACGATGCCACCCATTGCGTAGTGCGCAGCCGGTGCCACTGGGATCGGCTCGGTGCGTGGGTCTAACCCCGCTTCTTCGATCTTGCCGAACACGTTTGGGAACATCACCCGGTCGATCTTCCGCATGTCGAGAAAAACCGGACTTTCTGGCTGTCCGTCGGCCCCGGTGCGACGGCGTTCGACGGCCGCTGCAACTTCGTCGCGAGGCGCGAGTTCATCGACGAAACGCTCGCCGGCCTGATCGATCAATGTCGCGCCCTCTCCGCGAATCGCTTCGGTGATCAGGAAGCCTTGGTTGCGCGACTGGCTAAGCAGTGCAGTCGGATGAAACTGCAGGAACTCGAGGTCCGCCAGTGCGGCGCCGGCCGCGTGCGCCATCGTCAGGCCACTTCCGGTCGCGGCGGGAGGATTGGTTGATCGGGCCCACAGTGCTGCGGATCCACCGGTCGCCAGCACGACCGCCCGCGCCGGCAGCGTTAGTTCGCCGGAGTCGGCGACCTCGATGCTGACGCCGACGCAGCGGCCGTCATCGACGAGCAACGCTCGAGCGGAGGCATGTTCGATCACCGTGATCAAGGGGTGTTCGGCCGCCTGGGCTGAGAGTTCACGCGTGATCCGTCGGCCGGTTGCGCTGCCGCCGGCGTGCACGACGCGGCGGCGGTTGTGCCCGCCTTCCAGCCCGAGCGCCAGCCGGCCTTCGGCATCGCGGTCGAAGTCGACCCCAAGCGCGAGTAGATCACCTACTGCGCCGGGAGAATCCTCGACCAGCACGCGGGCGGCACTTGGCCGACCGGCGCCGCGACCGGCGGCCAAGGTGTCGGCCTGATGGAGCGCAGGATTGTCATCCTTTCCGAGCGCTGCGGCGATGCCGCCCTGAGCCCAATAGCTTGCGGTCGAGGCAAGCGGTGCCTGCGAAATCAACGCGGTGCGCGCGCCCTCCCGGGCGGCCGTCAATGCCGTGTAGAGGCCGGCGGCACCGGCGCCCACAACGACGACCTCAGAAGCGGCGGACGGAGCGACTGACTTAGGCATCGAGCGGCCCTACGACGGCCCTGTAGACGTCGGCGACACGAGCCGCCATCACATCGGTCGAATACAACTCGGCGCGCTCGCGGCCATTGATCCTGGGCTCTGGATCGTCGAGAATCTCCGCGAGGATCGAACGCCAGCGGCCGAGGTCGAACTCCAAGCAGTACGCGCCGTCGATCTCGGTGAGGGCCTCGGGGGCGATGCCCGTCGGGGTCGCGATCACCGGCACATCGCAGGCGAGGGCTTCAAGCACAGCTAGTCCGAAGCCCTCGTAGTCGGAGGGGATTAACACGGCATCGGCGGCGTTGATGTAGAGGGCAACGTCGTCGGGCTGGACACCGCCGAGCGTCAGCAGTTCGACATCGGCGAACTCCCGCAGCACGACTGCGGCACGATCGTGACGCTTCTCTGGACGCGCCGGATCGGCCGGGAACAGCACATAGCTGCCCTCGGGGTCGAGTCCGAGGGCAGCCCGCGCTGCACCGCGATCGATGCGCCGCGCGCGTTGAAGACCGACGCCGGTGGGCACGACTGCGAGCGGTCGCCGGAGCTTGACATCGTCGAACTCACCGCCGAGTTCCGCGCTGACGACGATCGCCTGATCGATCCGCCGGGCGAGTCGTCGCGACCATGGCCCGACTTTCTCGTGGTGGAGATCGGTGCCGTGATAGGTCACCGCCAGGGGGGTCGCCTTAGCGAGCTTGGCAACCCAGCCGGTGAGGCCGTAGTGCGCGTGGACTACGTCGTAGTCATGCGATCGCAGGTGGGCACGCAGTCGCCGAGAGGCTCGCCAGTAGCCAAGCTTGCCGCCCGGGGCGAACGCAAAGAGCTGGGCGTCGACGCCGTCGATCCGGCAGAGCGCTTCAAGCTGATCGCGCACGAAGATGCCGAGCTCCGGGCGCTCCCGCGTGGGGTACATGTTCGTGACGATCAGTGCGCGCATCAATTGCATCTGGTCTCGTGCCTCGATCGAGCACGAAAGCGGATGCGGCCAACGCTATCGCCCGCCCCTGAGTGAACTTGTCGCGGTCACGTGAGGCTGTTGTTGCAAAGCGGTCTTGAAGCGTGACTCGCTTCGGCGGAGGATCGAGCCGCAAGCTGTAAATCGTTCCTCGTAAGGAGAATCCAATGCATGAACTCGCGTTGCGCCTCGGCGCGCTCGCAGTCGATCTCGGGCATCGCGCCAGTGCCAGATATGTCGAAGGCCACGGTGTCGACGGCCACGGTGTCGCAGGCCACGGTGTCCAAGGCCACGGTGTCGAAGGCCACGGTGTCGAAGGCCACGGTGCCAACGGCCGTGGACAGCGGGGCCAGGCGACGGTCGAGTACGTCGGACTGATCGTCGTGCTCGGCACCGGCATCGGGATGATCGCGACAGGCCTTGACACGCTCGGTTTTGTCACGAAGGTCGGATCGAAGTTGATCAAGGGCGTTGTCGGCGCGCTCGACAAGATCACGCCCGGATAGCGACCGCTCGCGCAGCGGCCGGGCGACCGCAAGGCGCCCGGCCGTGCACCGCGCCCTGGTAAGCCACCCCGCACCTCATAAGATCCCGCGAATGCCACGCACCGGACGCGCACCAGACGAACAGCGCACGATCACAATTGAACCCGGCTTCGTCCGCACCGCTGACGGCTCGGCACTTTTTTCGATCGGCGAGACACGCGTTATCTGTACAGCGTCGGTCGATCCCAACGTGCCGAAGTGGATGGAAGGTTCCGGCAAGGGTTGGGTGACGGCTGAGTACGCGATGTTGCCGGCATCTACCGGACAGCGCAAATCGCGCGACATCAAGAGCGGCAAGCAGGACGGCCGATCAGTCGAGATTCAACGCTTGATCGGACGCAGCCTGCGCGGTGTGGTCGACATGCACAAGCTCGGCGAACGCGGCGTGACAGTTGACTGCGACGTCTTGCAGGCCGACGGCGGTACGCGTTGCGCGGCGATCACGGGTGGCTACGTGGCGCTCCATCTCGCATTGCAAAAGCTCGTAGACGACGGCACGCTGCCGGCGCTGCCGCTGAACTCCTCGGTCGCCGCGATCTCGGCGGGCATCGTCGAGGGCGAGGCGCTGCTCGATCTCGAGTACATCGAAGACTCAGCTGCCGACGTCGACGCAAACGTGGTGATGACGGGCGACGACGGTTTGATCGAGGTGCAGGCGACCGCCGAACGCACTCCGCTGTCAAAGGCGTCGCTCGACAACCTGCTCGAACTCGCTGCCAAGGGCATCGGCGAGCTGCGCGCCGCCCAGGCCGTCGCTGTCGGTGGCCCACTCCCCGGCGTCTGAGAAGGGCCCTCGCGATGCCGAGCCTGGTGCTTTCGACGCGTAACGAGCACAAGCTGCGTGAGTTTGCGGGAATGCTTCCCGGGTGGCAGATCGAGCCCTTACCCGACGAACTAGAGCTTCCGCCAGAGACGGGAGCGACCTTCGAAGCAAACGCGCTTGACAAGGCGCGCGCCGCAGCCGCTGCGCTCGGCCGCGCGGCGATCGCCGACGACTCGGGCATCTGCGCCTTCGCGCTCGAGGGCCGACCCGGTGTCCGATCGGCACGCTTCGCCGGCGAGGACGCGACCGACGAGCAGAACCTCGACAAACTGATCGCCGACCTCGCCGAGCTGTCGGATAAGCGAGTCGAATACGTGTGCGCGATCGCCTACGTCGGTGCCGACGGCGTCGAACAGGTCTTTACCGGGCGCTGTGCCGGACGTTTGATCTCCGAGCGTCGCGGTGACGGCGGATTCGGATACGACCCCTGTGTGATTTCCGATGACTACGGCGACGGCCGCACGATGGCCGAGCTGAGCCAGTCAGAGAAAGACGCGATCAGTCACCGCGGCCGCGCGGCCCGCGATCTGCTGGCATGGCTGTCGGATGTCGCAGACGGTGCCGCAGACGGTGTCGCAGACGATGTCCCAGACAATGTCCCAGAGCACGCCGGTTGGAGAGAAAGCAGAGAACGTGATCACTGACGTCGCCGTCAAACGCAAGACCAGCGCGGCGATGTTGTCGATCGCCTCGAACACGGTGTTGATCGCGTTGAAGGTCGTCGCCGGCGCGATAACCGGTTCGATCGCGATTCTCACGGAGGCCGTGCACTCCGCGATCGACCTGATGGCATCGATCATCGCCTACGCCTCTGTCCGAAAGTCCGGCGATCCGCCGGATCGCGAGCACCCTTACGGTCACGAGAAGATCGAGAACCTGGCCGCTGTGGTCGAGGGGATGTTGATTCTCGTCGGCGCGGCGATCATCTTCTTCGAGGCCACGCGAAGGCTCGTCGACGGATCAGAGTTCAGGTTGCTCGGCGTTGGTATCGGCGTGATGGCGATCTCGATGGTCGCCAACATCATCGTGTCGACTTTTCTCGCCAGGCGTGCGCGCGAAACCGATTCACAGGCGTTGCACGCCGATGCCGCTCACCTGAGCGCCGATGCCTACACGTCTGGCGGTGTGCTGGTCGGCCTCATACTGGTCCAGGTCACCGGCTGGAATCGACTCGACTCGATCATCGCGATGATCGTCGCCTGCGCGATCGTCTTCACAGCCGTGCGGATCCTCGCGCGTTCGTCACGCGTTCTCGTCGACGAAACGCTGCCCGACGACCAGCTTGAGATGGTGCGCCTGGCAGTGCTCGCGTTCGACACCGGCGAGATTCTCAGCTACCACAAGCTGCGCGCGCGCGGCGGCGAAAGCGGGCACCGCTACATCGACTTACACGTGCAGTTCGCCGACGGCACCTCGCTCGAACGAGCCCACGACATCGCGCACGTTCTGCAGGAGAACATCAGTACGGCGGTCGGCGGCGCAGACGTCTTGATCCACCTAGAGCCAGCGACCAGCTCCCGTCCCGACGACGAATCGCCGCTCTAACGCCGTTCGTCTTAGGTGCGGCCGATGCTGCGGCAAAGCCTGTCTTTGCGCACGCAGCAAAGCCAGGCTTTGCTGCAGGAACCGGCTTGAACGAGGGCGAAACGAGGGGCGGGGCCGGTGCGCGGCTGGGGTTTGGTTTGGGCGGGGCCGGTTCGCGGCCCGGGTTTAGCGCTCGACCGGCTCGCGGCCTAGCGGCAACAGATTTACGGCTGCGGCAGCTGCAACGGCGAGAAACACGCCGCCGTATCCGTCGTAGCCGGAGAGGAATAACGTCACGGCGATAACGATGAACATCGCGGTCGTGATCGACCAGGCTATGCGGCCAACGAGCATGCATATAGTGTGACCGATCGCGCGGGCGTGACGTGATTTCGGGTCGTTCAGAGGATTTCTGGCTCGACCGGGCCGTCGCAATTTGTCCGTCTCGATTCGTTGATCTTGACCCGCGACCCCCGTCCGCCGCGACAACTTCGAAACTGAGCCATGACCACACCGCTGATCGATCCCGATGTCGCAGAGCGCATCCTCGCAAAGGCGCTCGCCCGGGGCGGCGATTTTGCCGAGATCTTCACGGAACGACGGCACGGACTCGCGGTCTCACTCGACGATGGTCGTGTCGAGGGAGCGTCCGACGGAAGCGAGCAGGGAAGCGGGATTCGGCTGGTCGTCGGTGACGCCACCTACTTCGGCCACGTCGACTCGCTTGAGGAGGGAGATCTCGCGACGGTCGCCGATTCGATTGCTCAGGCGGCGAACTCCGAGGCGGTCAGGCCACAGACCCTCGTGGCGGCTACCCAGGTCAATTCACAGCGAGTACAGAAGCAGCCGGAGGACGTCGCTCTGACCGACAAGGTCTCCCTGCTTCGCGTCTGCGACGAGACGGCGCGTGCGGTCGGAGCCGAGATCAGCCAGGTCAGCGTCGGCTACGGCGAGAGTCGCCGGACTGTGACGATCTACAACTCGGAGGGATTGGCGACAGGTGACGATCGGATCCGCATCCGGCTGACCGTTCAGGCGGTCGCGGCACGGGAGGGGCGGATCGAGAACGGAACTGAGACCCTGGGTGGCCACGTTGGCTTCGAACTACTTGGAGACAAGCCGGAACGGGTCGCGGAGTCGGCTGCGCGCAAGGCTCTGACGGCACTCGACGCGGTCGCAGCGCCGGCCGGCCGGATGCCGGTCGTCGTCGGTAACGGCTTCGGTGGCGTACTGCTGCACGAGGCGGTGGGACACGGTCTCGAGTCCGACGCGATCCAGAAAGGGGCGAGCATTTACGCCGGTCGGATCGGTGAGCGGCTCGCGCCGGACTTCGTCAACGCATTCGACGATGGCCGTAAGCCCGGCGAGTGGGGGACCGACGGGATCGACGACGAGGGCATGCCCACGCAGAAGGTTCCGATTCTCACCGACGGGGTCCTGACGTCGTTTCTGTACGACCGCTTACGTGCGCAGCGCGACGGCGTCGTCTCGACCGGCAACGGGCGTCGAGAATCGTTCCGGCATCTCCCGGTCCCGCGCATGACCAACACCTATTTCGCTCCCGGCGACGCGCAGGTCAACGATCTGATCGAAGCAGTTGACAACGGTCTCTACGCGGTCTCGTTCGGCGGCGGCCAGGTCGAGCCGGCGACCGGTGATTTCGTCTTCGGCGTCTCGGAGGGCTATTTGATCGAGAACGGACGGGTGACCGCGCCGGTCACCGGAGCGACCTTGACTGGCAACGGCCTCGCTGTGTTGACTCAGGTCGAGGCGATCGCCGGGGATCTGAAGCTCGCCACCGGATACTGCGGCAAGGCGGGACAACGCGTGCCTGCCGGGGTCGGTCAGCCGCACGTGCTGATCCGCGAACTGACGGTCGGCGGCACCGCATGAGTGCGCTCGACCTCGCTGCCGCCGCCAACAAAGCGGTCGAGCTGGCACTCAAATCAGGAGCAGTCGCGGCCGAGGCCTACTGCCAAGACGAGCGCGAGGTCGAGATTCGCGTCTATAACCGCGCGGTCGAGAGCCTGACTGAGGCCGGCGGCAAGGGTGTGGGTGTCCGCGCATTCGCTTCCGAAGGTCGCAGCGGATACGCCTACGGCACGACCTTCGATGACGCCGGTCTGGCAGAGATCGCGGAGCGCGCCGCAGAGATCGCCCAGGTCTCCGATCCGGATGAGTTTGCCGGTCTGCCGGATGAGTGCGGTGTCGCGCAGACAGGTGACCTGGTCTCCTCCGAATTCGACCAATGGGACACGGAGCAGAAGGTCTCCTTCGCGATCTCGGTAGATGACGCCGCTCGCACGGCAAATGTGCAGGTCAGTCAGGTCGAACAGACGATCTACGCCGACGCGCGAGGACGCGTCGCGATCGCCAACAGCAATGGTTTCGCGGCTGGCTATGAATCGTCGGGGGCCTACGCCTACAGCTCGGCGTTCGCCGGCGAAGGCGACGATCTGATGACCGGGCTGGGCCTCGGCATGGGTCGCGGACCGGAGGAGCTCGACGCTCGCGCGATTGGTGCTGAGGCCGCTGAACGTGCCGCCGCGCTGGTCGGAGCGCGTACCACGACCGCGCGTCGTGCTCCGGTCGTGCTCGACGCATTCACCACCGCCAGTTTCATGGGTATCGTCGCCGGCGCGCTCTCAGGCGAATCGGTGTTGCGCGGGCGCTCACCGTTTGTCGGCCGCGAAGGTGAGCGGCTTGCCGGACTCGCATTGACAGTCGCCGACGATGGCGTGATCGACGGCGGTCCTGGCAGCGCGCCCTTCGACGGCGAAGGCGTCGCCCAGCTGCGCACGGAGCTGATTGCCGGGGGCACCGTGAGCAACCTGCTCTACGACGCACGCACCGCGCGCGAGGCCGACCGGCGATCGACCGGCAACGCGCGCCGCGGCTCGTACCGCGGTCGTCCGTCGACCGGCGCCACCAACATCGTCGTCGAGGCGGGCGAGCACTCGCTCGACGAGTTGCTGGCGATGGCCGGCGATGGCCTCTACGTGACTTCGGTAGTCGGCTTGCACTCCGGGGTCAACCCCGTGTCGGGCGTGTTTAGCGTCGGCGCCTCGGGGATCGAGATCAAAGACGGCAAATTGGCCGGGCCGATACGCGAGGCGACGATCGCCAGCGACTTGATTTCGATGCTCGGTGCGGTCAACGCGGTCGGCTCTGAGCGCCGGTGGATCCCGTTTGGGGGCTCCGTTTTAACGGCTCCGATCCTGATCTCTGAGATGTCAATCGCCTGATCGTCGGGCCAAATAGCACAAAAAAGCCTCCTATTTGCTTCGAAAACCGCATGGCTATGCGTGGTTCCGCCGCTCGAACCGTTAGCTTGCGACCCGAATCAACCCTCACCCTCAACGAGGAGGCACTGTGACTAAGCAAGAATTCATTACCCAGATCCGTGAACGTGCGGACCTGAGCACAGCAGACGCGACCAAGGCCGTCGACGCTGTGCTCGACACGATTACCGACACGCTCAAGCGTGGCGGCGAAGTTGCCTTCACGGGCTTCGGCAAGTTCAGCGTTTCTGACCGCTCAGCGCGTCAGGGAGTTAACCCGCAGACCGGCGAGCGCATTCAGATCGCCGCAAGCAAGGTTCCGCGCTTTTCCGCGGGCGCAAAGCTCAAGCAGACCGTCAAGGGCGGCTGATCGAGGTAAGTCCTCAGCCCTTTGGCGACCGTCTCGCAGCGCTCGTTGAGGAACGAGAGAGTCAGCTCGTCCTCGGTCTCGATCCCGACCCGGCCAGACTTTGGCCGTCGGCGATCGAGGCCCAGGGCGGCGACATTGGCGAGACGGTCTCCACAGCGGGTGGCCGGCCGGCCGGCGGGTCGGCCTCGGATCGGCCTGAGCAGGCGGCACACGCAGTCGCGGCACACGCAGTCGCGGCACACTGCCGAGCAGTAATCGAGGCGGTCGGCGCTCAGTGCGTCGGTGTCAAGCTGCAGCTCGCTTGCTTTGAGAGGCTTGGGGCGCCTGGATGGCGCGCTCTGTCAGAAACGATTTCGGTGGCGCACGATCATGGATTGATTGTGATCGCCGACGGCAAGCGCGGCGACGTGCCTGTCACCGCCGCCGCTTACGCGCAAGCGATGTTTGGCGCGACGCCGTCGCCGTGGGGCGATGTACCCGGGCTCAATGCAGACGTGGCGACGGTCAATCCCTTGATGGGGGCGGACTCGCTCGTGCCGTTGGTCGACTCGGCGTGGCAGAACGGTGCCGGCGTGTTCGCGTTGGTGCGTACATCGAACCCCGGCGCGCGGGACATCGAGGATCTCGAACTCGCAGATGGCGGTACCGTCAGCGATCGCCTCGCGCAACTCGTCAATACGACTGGCGAACGCTTCGTCGGCGAGCGTGGGCTTTCTTCGCTGGGCGCAGTCGTCGGAGCTACCGCCCCGGAGCACCTCGGTCGACTGCGGGCTGCGATGCCGGCCGCGATTTTCTTGATTCCCGGAGTCGGTGCGCAGGGCGGCAGGGTCGGCGACTTGGCGGCCGCGTTTACGGCTGGACGGGCATCGGCGTTGATCACTGTGTCGCGGGCGCTGGTCAACGCTGGTGCGGATTCGGGCGAGGATCCGATCGCCGCGGCGCGCGCTGCGGCTGCCGAACTACGCGCGGCGATCTGGACGGTTTCTGCGGCTTGACCTGATGGGTGGTTGCCGACCGTGCGCCACGTCACTCTGTCGGCAGGAGATCGATGGAGCCAGCGACCGTCACCACCCATCCAGTACCGCCTCTTGATGCGGCCGCGCAGGCCCAGGCTCAACAGCCCGCGCCGGCCGAGGCGGCCGCATCGATTGCGCCGTCGCATTCGGTCGCGGGAACGGTCGTAGACATCTGCGGCGAGAGGGCAGGCTTTCGGTACGCGACCGATCCGCTCGACGCCGCCGCGGCACTGTCGTGGGTCGCCGAAGTCGCCACCGAATCTCGACTACATGGCGGCGCGGTTTTCGGGATCGACATCGAGACGACATCGTTGTTCCCGCACGACGGACGGATCCGCCTAGTACAGATCGCGGCCGGCGATCGCTGCGTCGTGCTCGACGCGTTCGCGTTCGATCCTTGGGCTGTGATTCGTGAACACGCGGCGCTCCCCGAGACCCTCTGGACCGCGCACAACGCGCAGTTCGAACAGAGCTGGCTGGGGCATCACGCCGGGTTCACGTTGTTGCCGATGTTCGACACACGCTGGGTGCACGTGCGCAATCGGGCGCTGCGCACCGGGGTGATCGCTCCGTCTGGCAGTTCTCTCGCGACCGTCTGTGAGCAGTTGCTCGATTTCCCACTGTCCAAGGAAGAACGGCTCAGCGACTGGTCGACGCAGCCTCTTAGTGATGCTCAGCTGAAGTATGCGGCGCTCGACGCATTGGTTCTGATCCGTCTTCGCGAACAACTTGAACGAGACGTGATCGATGGCGGCTGGCAGCACGAGGTAGCGGTCTCGTTGCGGCACACGGAAGCCGATGCACGCCGGCACGGCCGTCCACCGACGTGAGCTGTTTCCCGTTGGCGCGTGGCTTGCAGTGCTTACCGTCGTCGCGGCATGCGCGGTTATGATCGCCCGAGATGGCCGATCGAACAGTCAAACCGGGCTCGCAGGGGGAGCGAGGCGATTCCGCGTCCGTGCGTACGGCCGGCGAGCGAAGCGTAAAGCGTTCGCGCACCGCACGCTCACGGCGCAGTGCGTCTGCGCCTGCCAGGCAGGGCCGTCCGAGAACCGGTACGAGCGCGTCGGCGCGAGTCATTGCACCGCTGGCCCTGGTCATCGGTTTGCTGGCGGTGTTCATCGTGATTTCGGCATCCGGCGACGAGGACAAAACGTCGGGTTCAGCAGGGCAGTCTTCGTCGCGCAGCGAGTCCGAGGCTTCCTCCAACGGCTCAGACTCGGGTTCGGGCAGCCAAGACTCAGACAACCAGAACTCAGACGACCAGGGCGGTTCGGCCGACTCGACGGGCGCGACCGGACCGACCAAGGCCACCTACCGCGTCAAGTCCGGAGACAGCTTCGCGGCGATCGCCGAAGAGACCGGCGTCGATGTCGACGTATTGTCCGAACTCAATCCGGAAGTCGATCCACGTGCACTTCAGCCGGGCCAAAAGCTCAAGCTGAAATGATCACCTCTCGCCGTGCGCCGCGCGTGTTCGTCGCGGTGCTGATCGTGGCGATCATGCTGACCCTCGTGAGCACGGCCGCTGCGAAGACGACTACTCGGACCGTGCTTGATGCCGTCGCTGAAGTGCCGGCGCCACCGATGCCGACCTCGGTGACGGCGCGATCGGCGACGGTGATCGATGCGGCGACCGGTAAAGCGCTGTGGTCGATCCGGCCGACGGAACAGCGGTTGATCGCCAGTACGACGAAGATCATGACCGCGTTGGTCGCGATTGACCGGACGACCTCGAACCAACACATGACGGCGACCGACTACGCCGCTGCGGCGGCCGAATCACAGCTTGGGCTGCGAGCGGGCGAGCGCATGATGGTCAAGGATCTGATTGCCGCACTGCTGCTTGAAAGCGCCAACGACGCAGCGGACACCTTGGCGGTCGGGGCGGCCGGGTCGCGCGGAGCGTTCGTGGCCGCGATGAACCGCCGAGCGCGCGAGCTCGGACTCGGCAAAACCATCTTTGGCAACCCGATCGGACTCGATAACCCACGTACCGTTTCGACGGCGAGCGATCTCGCCAAGCTAACGCGCGCTGCGATGAAGGAGCCGCGCTTCGCTGACATCGTGCGCCGCCGCCGGGCGACCCTGCGCAGTGGCGACAAGGTGCGCCGGATCGGCAATCGCAACACGTTGGTCGGTAAGTACCGCTACGTCGACGGAGTCAAAACCGGCCACACCAACCGAGCCGGCTATCTGCTCGTCGGTTCCGCCACGAAGCGCGACGCGCGTGTGATCTCGGTTGTGATGGGTGCGCCGAGTATCGCCGCACGCGACCGTGACAGCCTGAAGATCCTGCGTTTCGGGCGTGAGTTCTTCAAGCCAGTTGACGCCGTCTCTAAGTCTCGGCAGCTGATCAAGTTGCCCGTCAAGCTGCAGGACGTTACGGCCGCGGTCTATCCGCGACGCAACATCGGCTTCGCGTTGGCTGACGGTGAGCGCTACGCGGTGACGTTGCGGGCACCAGAGGAGCTCGAAGGTCCGCTCGCCGCGGGCACACGCGTGGGCACGGCGACGGTGACCCGCAACGGCAAACAGGTCGCGCAGACGGCTGTGACGATTCGTGACGCGATTGAAGAACCGCCGATCGGCGCCGTGGTGCTGGATTTCTTGCGGCGGATGCTGCCACTGCTCGCCGGACTGGCAATCGTGTTTATGCTTGGCCTGATCTTCCTGCGGCGTCGTTCGGCGGCGCGGTCTCAGTCAGTGCGACGGGTTGGGGAAGTGAGGGCAGAGCCGGGGAAGTGAGCATTGCTGTGGAAGTAAGCACGGGGGAAGTAAGCATGGGGGAAGTAAGCATGGGGCACGTCACCATGAGGATGGGGACCTAGACGAAGGTTCGGCCGGGATTCCAACGGCCCGTGGGGTACGCCGATACCTCAATCGCATGATCATCACCGTCACACTCAACGCAGCGATCGATAACACCCTCGCGGTGCCGCACTTCCGCCTGCGCGCACGCCATCGCGCCGTTGAGAAACACGCCGCTGCGGGCGGCAAAGGCATCAACGTCGCCCGTGCGCTGAAGTGCCTCGGTCAACCGGTGATCGCCACTGGTTTTGCCGGTGGAGTGACCGGCACCCGAATCATCGAGTACTTGACGGGTGAGTCGGTGCTCAACGACTTCGTGCGGATCGGTGAGGAATCGAGGACATCGACCGTCGTCATCGACCCCACCAACGGTGAGCAGACCGAGATCAACGAGCATGGACCGCGGGTGACCGAGACCGAGCTTGAACTGTTTCGCGAAAAGCTTCTCTACCTAGCGCCTGGCGCCGACGTCTGCGTGATCGCGGGCTCGATCCCGCGCGGTGTGCCTGCTGAGTTCTACGGTGAGTTGGTTGCCGACCTACGCAAGGCAGGTGTGATCACCGTGCTCGACGCCGAAGGCGAAGTGATGAGCCACGCGCTGCGCTGCGAGCCGGACGTGGTGACCCCGAACCTCGTTGAGGCCGAGGAGTTGATCGGCCAGGAGTTTGTCGACGAGGAGGATCTTGCCTCGGCGCCGGCCGAACTACGTGGCCTGGGTGCGCGCGACGCGATAGTCACGACCGACAGCGGCTGTTGGGTCGTCTTCGACGATGATCCGGATACGACCTTGCAGGTCACGGCGCCGTCGCTCGACCCGATCACATCGGTCGGCTCCGGCGACGCGCTCGTTGCCGGCCTCGTGACTGCGCGGTACATCGGCCTTGAGAATCAAGCAGCCGTACGTTACGCGGTGGCCTGTGGCGCCGAATCGACCCAGCATTTCGGCGCCGGAACGCTCGACCGCGCAGCGGTCGACCAGCTGATCGACAAGGTCGAGATCACGCCGATCCGCCGAACCGTCGCTGGCTGACTCGCTCAAATAGCTCCAAACCCCTCTGACTGCCGCATTCTGGTCGCCGTATGCACCACTTTGCAGGTCTTTCGAAGCGCCCGCAATTTGACCGATTTCAGCCGTCAGAACCGCTGATAACGTAGGAGTAAGTCGGCTTCTACAAGTCGTTCCCCATCCACCGACGCAGTTCCTCATCCAGAGCTGCATGCGCCATCATTGCCACTCACTATTTAGGGCTCACTATCGGCCACTCACTAATCCAGGTGGCAGGGCAGGAAGAATCGAAATATGGAAGTTGAGATCGGCCGTGGAAAGAAAGGTCGTCGGGCTTATGGCTTCGACGACATTGCGATCGTCCCGTCACGCCGTACGCGCGACCCCGACGACGTAGACATCTCTTGGACGCTTGGTCCGTACCGCTTCGAGCTGCCGTTGTTGGCCTCGGCGATGGACGGAGTCGTCTCACCACGTACAGCGGGGATCATCGGCAAGCTGGGTGGCCTCGGGGTGCTCAATCTCGAGGGCATCTTTACGCGCTACGAAGACGCCGAGGAACAGCTCGAGAAGATCGCCGGCTACCCGCCGGAGCTCGCGACCAGCGAGATGCAGAAGATCTATCAAGAGCCGATCAAGCCTGAGCTGATCGCCCAGCGCATTCGCGAGATCAAAGAGCAGGGCGTCGTCACCGCGGCATCGCTCACCCCGCAGCGCGTAACCGAGTACTACGAGATCGCGCTCGAAGCCGGTCTCGACATTCTCGTCATCCAGGGCACAGTGATCTCGGCCGAGCACGTCTCGACGACCGTAGAACCGCTCAACCTCAAAGAATTCATCCAGGAAGTGCCGGTTCCGTGCGTGCTCGGCGGCTGCGCCTCATACTCGACGGGTCTGCACCTGATGCGCACTGGTTGTGTCGGCGTGCTCGTCGGCGTCGGTCCGGGTGCTGCCTGCACCACGCGTGGAGTGCTCGGAGTCGGTGTGCCGCAGGCAACTGCGATCGCCGACGTTCAGGCGGCGCGCAGCCAACACATGCTCGAGACCGGTGAGTACATCAACGTGATAGCCGATGGCGGTATGCGCAACGGCGGCGACGTCTCCAAGGCGATCGCGTGTGGCGCCGATGCCGTAATGATCGGCTCGCCGCTCGCGCGCGCCTACGAGGCGCCCGGCAATGGTTATCACTGGGGGATGGCGACCTTCCACCCGACACTGCCGCGCGGTGCCCGGGTCGAAACGGTCCAGAACGGCTCGCTCGAGCAGATCCTGATGGGTCCCGCCAACGAGAACGACGGCACCTTCAACTTGATGGGTGGCCTGCGCACCTCGATGGCGACCACCGGATACGCCGACATTCCAGAGTTTCATCGCGCCGAAGTGATGGTCGCTCCGTCGCTGCAGACCGAGGGCAAGCAGTTGCAACGCTCACAGTCTGTCGGTATGGGGTCCACCGGCCGCGCGGCGGTAGCTGCCGGCGTCAACCAGTCCTGAGGGTTGGGGCCTGACTCAAAGATGAATGAGGCACGTGAGCAACGCGGCTGATGCTCCAACGGGTGACCCGGCGATCGAATCCGGCGTCGCCGGGGGTGCGGTCGCCGACTCGTCGCTGACCGCGCAGGAAGTGCTGGTCCTCGACTTTGGCGGCCAGTACAGCAATCTGATTGCGCGTCGCGTGCGCGAATGCGGCGTCTACTCCGAGCTGCTGCCGCACGACACACCCTTAGAGGCGCTGCGCGAGCGCAAACCAGAGGGGATCATCCTCTCCGGAGGACCTGCCTCCGTGTACGCCGACGACGCGCCAGAGCTGCGCTCCGAACTGCTTGAGTTAGGCGTTCCCGTGCTCGGCATTTGTTACGGCATGCAGGCGATGGCGCGCCAGCTTGGCGGGCGCGTCGAGGCCGCTCCGGTCGGTGAGTTCGGTCGTTCCAACCTTCACGTACGCGACAACGGCTCCCTGCTGCGTGACTTGCCGACCGAGCAGCAATGCTGGATGAGCCACCGCGACACGGTCTACGAGGCACCGCCCGGGTTCACCGAGCTGGCATCCTCGGATCAATCGCCGGTCGCCGCCTTCGAGAACGTCTCACAGGGTCTCTACGGGATTCAGTTCCATCCCGAGGTTGTTCACACGCCCTACGGCACCGATGTGCTCAAGCGTTTCTTGTACGACGTCTGCGCGGCCGACGGCCTCTGGACTCCGGCCTCGGTGATCGACGAGCAGATCGCCAAGATCCGCGAACAGGTCGGCGACGGCAAGGTCATCTGCGGGCTTTCCGGCGGGGTCGATAGTTCGGTCGCCGCACTGCTCGTACACAAGGCCGTCGGCGACCAACTGACCTGCGTCTTTGTCGATCACGGAATGATGCGTAAGAACGAAGCCGAGCAAGTCGTCAGCGTTTTCCGCGACAACTTCCAGGTGCCATTGATTCACGTTGATGCCGAAGAGATCTTCCTCAGCCGTCTCGCCGATGTCACTGACCCCGAAGAGAAGCGCAAGACAATCGGTGACCAGTTCATTCGCACCTTCGAGACCGAGGCGAGCAGGCTCGACGCCAAGTTCCTCGTTCAGGGCACGCTCTACAGCGACGTGATCGAGAGTGGTGCCGGGCACGGCGCGGCTGTGATCAAGTCGCACCACAACGTCGGCGGCCTGCCTGAAGACATGGATTTTGAGCTCGTCGAGCCGTTGCGTTGGTTGTTTAAAGACGAAGTCCGTGCGGTAGGCGCAGAACTGGGGATGCCTGAACGCTTGGTCTGGCGTCAGCCGTTTCCGGGGCCGGGATTGGCAATTCGCATCGTTGGCGGTGAGGTCAACCGCGAGCGGCTCGAGATCGTGCGTGAGGCCGACGCGATCCTCCAAGACGAGATTCGTAAGGCCGGCCTTTATCGCGAGCTCTGGCAGTCGTTCTGCGTGCTTCCGGTCGTGCGCAGCGTCGGAGTGCAGGGCGACGAGCGTTCGTATGCCTACCCGATCGTGATTCGCGCTGTCACCAGCGACGACGCGATGACCGCCGACTGGGCGCGCCTGCCCTATGACTTGCTGGAGACCGTTTCAAAGCGCCTGATCAATGAGCTGCGCGGTGTCAACCGCGTGACGCTCGACATCTCATCGAAGCCGCCGGCGACGATCGAGTGGGAGTAGGGCCAGCGGCAGCGGGCCCAGTACGGGCAGGTGCAGCACGGGCGGGGCCAGTACGGGCGGGGCCAGCACGGGCAGGTGCAGCACCCGCCGCGATGGGCGACCTGTTGTTGCGCCGACCGCGCAGCAACCAGTCTGAGCCGGCCGATCCGCCGCCGGAGTTCGACTACGAGATTCGGCGTTCGGACCGCGCGCGCAACGTCCGCATCAATGTTTCGCATGAAGGAGTCGTCGTCGTGCTGCCGCGCCGCGCGGCTGAGCGCGAGGCGCACCAGTTCGTCGGCGAGCGTCGCCGTTGGATCGAGCGGGCGCTCGAGAAGATGGCCGCAGAGGCCGACACCGTGGCCGCCCGCACCCTGGCCGACGCTACGACAGTTCCCTACCTCGGTGGCGAACTGACACTACGTCTGATCCCCGGGTCGGGCGAGCGTGTCAGTTGGGCGCGCGCGGCCGGCGAACTGCGCGTTCGCAGTGCGGATCTATCGCGCGCGCATACCGCGGAACTGCTCGAGCGGTGGTATCGCCGTCGCGCCCGCGAGGAGATCGCCCGCCGGCTCGATCAAGTCGTCAAACGCAACGGGACCAGCTACAAGCGGCTTGCGATCCGCGATCAGCGGACTCGCTGGGGCAGTTGTTCAACCAGTGGCACGATCAGTTTCAACTGGCGCCTACTGTTGGCTCCGGAGGACGTGCTCGACTACGTCGTCGAGCACGAGGCCGCGCATATCGAAGTGCGTGATCACTCGGCGCGCTTCTGGGCGTTGCTCGACGAACGGACCCCGGGGTGGAAGCTGCAGCGTGATTGGTTACGCACGCACGGCGGCACGCTTCGCCTGGTCTGACACACTCGGTCTACACAGGCCCAGGCGCGCTTAGGGCCGTGCTTCGCGAAGTCGCCGCTTGGCAAGGTCCACCCACTCGCCCGTGTGATCGCCGTAGGCAGCGATCGTCCGTTCGATGTCGTAATCGACTCGGCGAAGTTCGATCGATCCGTCTTCGTCGAGCAGCGCATACGCGCTCTGCTGATTCTCGTCGAAGGGAAAACCCACGCTGCCGGGATTGACCACTTCGACGACCCCGACCTCGCGACGGAACTGGATGTGCGTGTGTCCACAGACAATCGTGTTGGCCTCGAGTCCGCTGTCGGCGGCCGCGCCGTCGCTATCCGCCGGTTCGTCGGTAAATCCGACCATGTCAGAGCCCGGGGAGGCATGGCAGAAAACGATCCCCGCCGCACCCGGAAGCGGCACGTCGATCAGCGTGTCAGGTAGCTCGGCGAGTTCCTTTGCGTCGATTGATCCGATCGCCGCCCTCGCGAACAAGCAGGCATCGCCGGCGATCGGATTCGGAATGTCAGGTGCGTCGGGGTGCTCAAGCCAGCGCTCGGTGTTGCCGCGCAGCCAAACGCTGTCGGCGGGCAGCTCACGCAGCAGCGCAAGCACTTCGGCGGGTTCCGGGCCGAGCATGCAGTAGTCGCCGCCGAGCAGGAACTGAGTGGCCCCGGCACGGTCGGCATGCTCGAGCACAGCCCGCAGTGCGGTCGCATTGCCGTGGATGTCGTAGATCAGCCCGACCATCGACGCCAGCATACGGGTCCATGCGCCACCGCGCGGTCGTCGGGCGGTAGGATCGTGCTCGATGACGACGAGCGAATCATCCAACGGTTCCGCCGATCCGGCGACGATCGCCGCGACGGGCCCAGAAGGTGTCTCGCACGGCGCGGATCTGCAGGTCATCGGACCCGAGTATCTGTTGCGATTCGCCACGCTCGACGACGCCCAGCAACTCTTCGACCTCGGCGTCGACCCGGCCGTGACGCGCTTTTTCTCGTGGGGCCCGTATAGCTCGATCGATCAACCGATCGCCTACATCGAATCGTTGGCCGCCAAGCGTGAAAACGGCCAGCTGCTCGAGTTCGTGATTGTTCAGCGCGAGACCGACGCGATCGTCGGGGTCACCGGTCTGACGGAGTTTTCACTGCGCGACCGGCGCGCGGTCGTCGGATCGTGGCTCGGCCACCGTTTCTGGGGTACGGGGATCAACCTCGCATCGAAGGCGCTGGTGCTCGATCTTGCCTTCCGCCGGCTCGGCCTTGAGCGCGTCAGCGCCTACAGCCACGTCCGCAACGGCCGCTCGAAGGCCGCGCTCGAAAGAATCGGTTTCCATACGGAGGGCATCCTCCAGGCCTGGCACCGCCATCACGACGAGCCGCAAGACGTTCAGATTCATGCGTTGCTGCGCGAGCATTTTCTGCGCACCGAGGCCGCCACGCACGAGATCGAAGTGACGGGCTCGATTCCGCCGGCCTTCAACCTCGCGACCGTCGCTTAAGCGATGCCCGACGACGCTAAGCCGCCCGTGCCGAGCGGCGCGAAGGACGCCGCCGACCAGATGGACGTTGACGACGGTCAGATCGATGCGCCTGCCCCGCAGCCGATCGATCCGCTGCCGCCTGGCGAGGCGATCGCTGAGATCCGCATTCACGTGCCGACGCGCGGCAACCGCAGGCTCGAGAAACTGCTCGAGAACGTCAACGCCGACGCGCAGCTAAAAGCGTGGTGGCACGTCGCCGCGGTCAACGCCACTCGGCGACTCGGGATGTCAGATCACTCGTGGGTGCACATCCAGGTCGTGCTCAATATTGCGCTGCGCCTTCAGCGCCTGCTGGTCAAGCGTGGCGTTAAGCAGTCGATGGTCGTTGACTACGGCATGACCGACCGTGACGCAGAGGTCGTCGTCGCCGTCGGCGCGATGCTGCACTGCGTCGGCATGAGCATCCACCGCACGGACCACGAGGCCTACAGCCTGTTCTTGACCGCCGACAAGATCGGCCAGTTGCTTGACGGCGTCTACGACGAACCCGAACGTTCGGTGATCGCCGCCGAGGCGATGCACGCGATTATCGGCCACCGTAAGAACGGCAAGCCGTTCACTGTCGAGGCCGGCATCGTGCGGGTGGCCGACGCACTCGATATGGCTAAGGGTCGCTCGCGCGTGCCGTTCGAGGCCGGGCAGACCAACATCCACGCGCTATCGGCCGCCGCGATCGACCAGGTCAGCATCCTGCCCGGTGAGCACAAACCTGTGCGGATCGACATCGAGATGAACAACTCCTCGGGAATCTTTCAGGTCGACGAGCTACTGGCGCAGAAGCTACGCGGGTCGGGGATCGAGGAATACGTCGAGGTGACCGCGCGGATCGAGGGCGAGACCGAACGCCGCCTGCTACCCGAGTTCCGCATTTGATCGCTGCCGGTGGCTTGACCGCAGTTCGCGCCCATGCTTGAGCTCGTCGCGTTCGGCATCCTCTGCTTTGTTGTCGCGGTCGCCGGCGGTCTTGCCGGCTTGGTACTTGGCAACATGCGCCTGCCCGCAGCGGTCAACGTCGCCGACACTGTGTCGGCGGGCGGAGGCGCGAATGTCGCGATCAGCGCCGTCGCGGCGACTACTGCGGCGATCTCGCATATCCGGGCCGGCCGGGTCAACTGGCGCCTGTTCGGCTGGCTCGCGCCGACATCATTGATCGGTGGCTTCGCCGGTGGCGTTGTGGCGACCGAGCTCAACCCGGACATTCTGCTCGCGGGCATCTCGGTCGTTCTGCTCTTTACGGCGATTGAGCTGTTTCGCTGGACCCCGCCGAACGCGGCAGCGCCTGCCCTGGCCTCCACATCCGGCGAAGCGACGGATCGCCATGACAGGTTCGCCGCCGCCGCGATCGGACTAGGCGTTGGGCTGCTCGGCGGCGCGGTCGGGCTGATTCTCGGCGCGCTGCGCCTTCCGGCGCTGCTGCGATTTACACGCGAGACGCCGCAGAAGTTGGTCGGCACCAATCTCTCTGCCGGAGTCCTGGTCGGAATTGCCGGCGCGATCGGCCATCTGACCGCCGGTAGCGCAGGGTTCGACCTTGAGGTGTTCCTCGTTGGGGCCGCTGCCTCGATCCCTGGAGCCTCGATCGGGGCGCGGCTGACCGGCAGACTGTCGACGCCGGCGCTCGTGCGTGCGATTGCGGTGATCGTGGCGCTCGCGGGAATCGCGATGGCGCTGCAGGTGATTTTCTAGCCGTCGTCAGTCGTAGTCGAGCGCCATCGCCAGGGCGATGCCCTCGCGCAGCCCACCGCGCCCGACCTCTAGCGGGAGCCCGATCCGGGCCGAGACGGCGGCGAGCACGGTCAGCCCGGCGGGTAGCAGTCGCGCTCGGTGCCACTCGATCTCAAAGCGTTCGGCCAGTTGTTCCGAGTCCATTCCGACGGCCACCTTGAGGACGCGATCGACTGCCGCGGGGTCGATCAGACCGCCGAGGATCTCGCGTGCTGATGACGCGCCGCCTCCGACTACCAGCGCCACCGCACACTCACTCGGCAGCACGACATCGGCGAAGACCGCGTCTGCGTGCTTTCTCGCTGCTGACAACTCATCTGGATGGGGTGGGTCGGAAGACAGGAAGGTCTGATGCAGAGAAGAAGATCCAATCGCGAACGAACTTGTTTGAAGAGTGCCGTCTCGATCGCTCCAGGTGATCTCCGTCGAGCCGCCACCGGCGTCGATCACGGTGGTGATCCGGTCGACGGGCGGCGGGCCTCCGAATGCGCCGGCGTAGGAGTGGCGTGCTTCCTCGTCGCCGCTAAGCACCTGTACCGGCAGCCCGATGCGCGACTCGACCATCTGGGTCAAAAGGATCCCGTTCCCGGCCTGGCGGACGCCGTGTGTGCCGACGACGCGGATCGACTCGGCGTTAAGGCTGCGAGCGTGTTCGACGAAGGTCAGCACTGCATCCTGGATCTCGATCATCTTCTCAGGCATGATCTGTCCGTCCTTCAATGATGCGCCGAGCATCGTGAACGCGCGACGGACGCTTACAGGCGCAATTCCGTCCTGATCGACGTCAGCGACCAGCAGGGCAGTCGTATTCGAGCCGATGTCGATACAGGCGCAGCGCATCGGCAGAGGCTAGACACCCCGACCCGGCTGGCGGGTCGGCTACTGGCCCGACTTGAAGATTGCTTCTTTGCGCTCGTCGGCGCGACGCTCTAGGCGTCCTTGGATGAAACTGCCGATCAGGGCGACGAGCGGGAACAGCAACACCAGGCCGAGCCCGAAGAATGTGACGACTTTGTCGGTGTGCTCGCCGTACCAGCCCTGGCCGTTGTCGCCGGCGAATGCCGTGGCGACGAGCGTCAGGTTGATCGCGATGGCGAGCGAGAAGGTTTTCAGTGCGGTGCGCATGTGGACGCAACTATACAACGGCGCGGCACGGTAACTTCTCGCGCTCATGTCGCTATTCGAAGCAATTGTGCTCGGGATCGTTCAGGGCCTCACGGAGTTTCTGCCGATTAGCAGCAGCGGCCACCTGCGCATCGTGCCAGCGGTGATGGGATGGGAGGATCCGGGCGCGGCCTTCACGGCAGTCATTCAGGTTGGGACGATGGCCGCCGTGCTGATCTATTTCCGGCGCGAGCTCTGGGCGGTCGCGCGCGACTGGACCGCAAGCGTGCTGCGTATTGGCACGCCGCAGGATGCGAAGAACGTGCGCCTGGGCTGGTATCTGACCCTCGGAACGGTGCCGATCATCATCTTCGGGCTCGCGTTCAGTCATCAGATCGAGAACGATGCGCGCAATCTCTACTTGATTGGCACGACTCTGATCGTGCTGGGCCTGTTGCTCGGTCTGGCCGACAAAATGGCCACACACCGCAAGGATATGGATGCGATCACTCCGCGTGACGCGGCGATCATTGGCTTCGCTCAGGCGATGGCACTGATTCCCGGCGTCTCCCGATCTGGCGCAACGCTCACCGCCGGTCTCGCACTCGGTTTCGAGCGCGCTGAAGCGGCGCGATTCTCTTTTCTGTTGTCGGTACCGGCCGTCGTCTTGAGCGGCCTCTACGAGCTGAAGGACGCCTTCAACGAGTCGTCAACCGCCGGCGCCGGCGATGTAATCGTCGCGACGATCGCCTCATTCATCGTCGGATACGCCTCGATCGCCTTCTTGCTCAAGTGGCTGGGAAGCCACTCGACTGGTGTCTTCGTCGTCTACCGGGTGGTGGTCGGTGTGGCGGTACTGATTCTCGTCTCGTCGGGCGCGATCAGCTGACAGCTGAGGGGTCGCCCTCGATCGACGGCGATCTAGAGGTTGTGATGCGGTGAGTTCTTGCCGACGCCAATTGAGGCGTCCGTGAACTCGCGGAACTGCCCGGTGACGACGAACGCAGTCTGTTCACCGATGTCCACGGTGTTGTCGCCGATTCGCTCGAGATGGCGAGCGATCAAAACCATGAACAGCGTCCACTCGCGGCGGTCCTCATCAGTGCCGACGATGATTGCGCGGCGAAAGCACTCTTTGTTGAGGTCGTCGATCACGTCGTCCTCGACTACTAGATGCTCGGCGAGTGCGGCATCGCGATTCTCGAGCGCCATCTTCGCCTGCAAGATCTGGCTGTGAACCTGCGCACCCATTCGCTCGACGAGATTGAGGATCTCGGCGTCGACCGGCGGCTCCTCACCGGCGAGCGGCACCATCTTCGAGATGTTCACTGCGAGGTCGCCCATGCGCTCGACGTGCACGTTGCAGTGCAGCAGTGCCGCGACCAACCGCAGGTCCGATGCGACCGGGGCCTGGAGTGCGATCAGGTTGAGCAGCCCTTGGTTGACATCGAGGTAACGGCCGTCAACGCGGTCGTCGGACTCGATCACCATGCGCGCCAGCTCGATGTCTTGATTGAGGACTGCCTCGATCGCTCGGTCGGCCATCTCGACGACCAGATCGAACATCGAAAGAACTTTGTTTTCAAGCGTCTGGAGCTCTTCGTGAAACAGCACCCGCGTCTGTTCAATCGGCGGGGCCATCAGCCGACCTTTCCGGTGACGTAGTCCTCCGTGCGTTGGTCGGATGGGTTTGTGAAGATTTTCTCGGTGTCGTCGACTTCAATCAATCGCCCGTAGCGCTTGTCGTTCTCGCCAACTTCGACCGAGAAATACGCGGTCTTGTCGCTCACGCGCGCTGCCTGTTGCATGTTGTGCGTGACGATCACGATCGAGTAGCGCGCCTTGAGATCGTTCATCAGGTCTTCGATGCGAGCCGTCGAAATCGGGTCTAGCGCCGAGCATGGCTCGTCCATCAAGATGACGTCAGGCTCGGTGGCGATCGCCCGCGCGATGCAGAGCCTTTGTTGCTGGCCGCCGCTCATGCCGAGCGCGCTTTCCTTGAGACGATCTTTGACCTCGTCCCACAGCGACGCGCGACGTAGGGCGTTCTCGACCAGAAGATCGAAATCTTCTTTCATGCCGAGCACCTTCGGGCCGAAGGCGACGTTGTCATAGATCGACTTCGGGAACGGGTTCGGCTTCTGGAAGACCATCCCGATGCGCTTGCGGACTTGGACCGGGTCGACCTTTGGGCTGTAGAGATTCTGACCCTTGTACTCGATCGTGCCTTCCACGGTGGCTCCGGGAATCAAGTCGTTCATGCGGTTGAGGCAACGCAGCAAGGTGCTCTTGCCGCAGCCCGAAGCCCCGATCATCGCGGTGATCTGATTGGTGCGGACACCGAACGAGACCTCCTTGACGGCGAGATTGCCCGAGTAGCGAACGCTCACTGAGTCGATGTCGAAGATGTTTTTGGCAGGGGGCGTCTCGGCCTGCGCGGGCTGTGTTTGTGTCTGCGTCATCGTCTGAGAGTCGGCGGGAGCCGCGGTGTCGTCCTCTTTGACCTTCCAAGCCATCAGTGTTGCTCCTTGCTGCTTGCCGACATTAAACATAGTTTTGTGCTGAGCATCGCCACAACGACTACCACTTTCGCTCGTAGCGGTTACGAATCAAGATTGCGATCGAGTTGAACGCCAATAACATCGCCATCAAGACGATGATTGCGCCGGCCGCCAGGACTTTGAATTCCTCGCGCGGGTTTGAAAGCCAGTTGAAGATCTGCAGCGGAAGCGCGGTGAACGCCGAGTCGAGGCCGGTCGGGTTGAAGGCAACGTAGGTCGCGGCACCGACCATGATCAGCGGCGCGGTCTCGCCGATCGCACGGCTGAGCGCCAGGATTGCGCCTGTCGAGATTCCGGGAATCGCCGACGGCAGCACCTGGTACCAAATTGACTGCCACTTGGTCGCGCCGAGCGCCATCGCGCCTTCGCGGATGCTGGGCGGGACTGCGCGAAGCGCTTCGCGCGACGCGATCACCACGACCGGCAGTACCAGCAGGCCAAGCGTCAATCCACCGGCGAGCACGCTGCGGCCGAGATCGAGCGGCCCACGGACCAGGAACGCCAGACCGAGGATTCCGTACACGATTGACGGGACCGCCGCGAGATTCTGGATGTTGACCTCGATTACGCGGTTGTACCAGCGTGTGCGATCGGCGTACTCCTCGAGGTAGATCGCCGCCGCGACGCCAGCTGGGACGACAAACAGCGCGCAGATCGCCGTGATCCACAGCGTGCCGAGAATCGCCGACTGGATACCGGCCTTCTGCGGGAACGCAGACGGGAAGCTGGTCAGGAAATCCATGTCGACCGCGCTTGCGCCTTCCGTAGCGATCTCGACGAGCAGCACCACCAGAACTGCGACAGCGATCACGATGCAGCTGATCAGCGACAGCTTGAAGAAACGCTCGCGTATCGCGTCGCGTCGCGTCGCGGCCGGGATCTGGTCGTCGGTGGCCAGGATGTCGGTCACCGCATGTCCTGCTGCGATCGCAGCAGGGTCGGCCGAGCCTCGCGGGGTCATCTTTCCACGGCGGCTCATTCGTACTCCTCGCGATAGCGCCGGACCATCGAGTTGCTGAACATGTTCAGTACGAAGGTCATCACGAATAGCAGGGAGCCGACGGCAAAAATGGTCTTGTAGTCGAGCGAGCCTGTCGGAATATCGCCCTTACCGGTGGCGGCTATGAAAGCGGCCATTGTCTGGATCGGTTCCGTCACGTTCCAGGTCAGATTGGGTCTCGCGCCGGAGGCGATCAGGACGACCATCGTCTCACCGATCGCGCGAGCGGCCCCGAGCACGACGCTGGCGATGATTCCGGAGAGCGCAGCCGGCACCATCACCTTGACCGAGGTCTGAAACTTTGTCGCGCCCAATCCGTATGAAGCTTCGCGCAGACCGTTGGGCACGGCGGCAAGCGCGTCCTCGGAAACCGAGGCGATCGTCGGGACTACGAGTATGCCGACGACCAGGCCAGCCGACAGCGCGTTGAACACCTCGACGTCTAGACCGATGCTTTTCAGGAATGGAGTCACCGTCGCCAGCGCGAAGAAGCCGAAGACGACGGTCGGCACGCCGGCCAACAGCTCAAGGATCGGTTTGACGATCTTGCGCGTGCGTGGATGCGCGTACTCCCCGAGGTAGATTGCCGATCCAA
>JBASTN010000163.1:0-5538 GCA_049274915.1 Solirubrobacterales bacterium | reverse complement strand
ACCGCGTAGGCCAGCACCGACGCGAACATCACCCAGTAAAGCGTCTCGTTGCCGTCGAGCAGCTCGTTCTCGAGCGCATCCCTGAAGATCAGCGCCAGTGCTGCGAACAACGCGCCCAGCCCGAGCTGGATCAGCGCCGCGATCTTCAGCGGCTCACCAAGGGCCTGGTCGCGGGCTCGGCGCTCGGCGATCGTGCGCGCCAGCAGCTGTTCGATCGGCCGGTAGAACACCGGCGTGACCATGAATACGACCGACCACAACAGCGCAATCTGGCCGTACTGCTTCGGCGGGAGCGCGTGCGACGAGATCGAGAAGAACGCGAACGTGACCAGCCCGGTGATGCCGATGCCAGCGGTCAGCAGCGCCGCGCCGCGGCCGTACTCCGAGGTCTTGGCACCCGAGCTCAAGGTGATTTCAGGATCGCCGGTCGGGCAGACGAGTTAGCCGACTTCGACCAGCAGCATCGACCACGGGAACGGCGAGCGCGCTTCGACGACCGTGCCGACGGCCGAGAGCTCCTTGACGAAGGCGCGCTTGGACCAGTGATTGACGTGCCCAGGGGTGTTTCCGAGGTCTTTGAGGTAGCTGCCGCGAGCCATGTTTAGTCCGCGCCACAGCGGCTCACGTGGGACGGAAACCAGCAGATACTTCGATGCCACACGCGCCATCTCGGCGATCGTGTTGGCCGGCTCGGGCACGTGCTCGAGCACTTCGATCGCAGTAGCCATCTCGAACTCGTTGTCGGCGAACGGCAGCGCCGTCGCTTCCTGAATCTTGTACTCAAGGTTGGCGCGCTGGCGCTCGGGCTTGGCCCACTCGGCTTTGAGACCCTCGTCATCGAGGTCGATGCCGACGATCCGGCCGTCACCAAGGCGCTCCGCCCACTTCGAAGTGAGCACGCCCTCGCCACAGCCGACGTCGAGAATCGAGTTGGGGGAGGCCTGCTTCCAGAGTTCGTCGAGCGTCGACTCGAAACCCTCCATCAAGCGGCGGACCAGTGGGTTGGTCGAGCCGTACTTGTCATAAGTGTTGCCGGTGGCGACACCCGTCGGGTCGGCGTCGCCCGGGCGGGCGGCGGCGGAAACATCGTTGGTGCTCAAAGCTTCAAAGCCTCTCGTTCTCCGGTCTTTCCGGTTGCGGCGCCGGAGTCGGCGCCCGTGGTCTTGACATGGCCGGTGGCGCGCGCACCGGGCTCGTAGTGCGAAGGCTCGACGCCCAGCTGCAACTCGATACGGCGGGTGTGTTCGAGCAGGCGCTGCGTCAGCGTGCGTTGTGCGGCAAGCAGGTCACCGATGATGCCCAGTGCGGCAAGCAGCAGGGAAGCGTTGAACAGAACCGCTCCGAGAATCAGTGACTGGACGTGGCCGGCACCGTCACCATCGATATAGAAGTAGCCGAAACGGCCCCAGATGATCGCCGTCGCGAGTCCGCAGATCGCTGCCGCGAACATGAACACGCGTAGCGGCTCGTACTGCGAGTAGATCCTGAAGATCGAAACCGTGTTGCGACGAACGTACGCCGACATCGATGGGAAGAGCCGGCTTTCACGCGTCTTCTCGTTGGTCCGGATCGGGACGTGTGTCGTAGCGACCAGCGTCTTGCCCGCCTGGATGATCGTCTCAAGCGTGTAGGTGAAGCGTGAGACGACCTGCATACGCAGCGCGGCCTCACGGTTGTATGCCCGAAATCCCGATGTCGTGTCTTCCACGTTGGTGCCCGAGGCGCGGCGCACGACTGCGCTGCCGAGGCGCTGAAGCCGCTTCTTGAGAGGCGAAAAGTGCTCGATTGTGTGGATCTGCCGGTCGCCTATGACCATGTCTGCCTGCCCGGCGACGATCGGCGCGGTCAGCGGCCCGATGTCGTCGGCGCGGTACTGGTTGTCGGCATCCGTATTGACAATTACGTCGGCGCCGAGCTTGAGACAGGCGTCGAGTCCGGCCTGAAACGCGACCGCCAGACCCTTGTTGTTGGTCAGGCGGATGATGTGATCGACGCCGTTCTCGACGGCGACTTCGACGGTGCGGTCGGTCGAGCCATCGTCGATCACCAGCCATTCGACGGTGTCAAAGCCCGCCACTTCGCGCGGTAGATCCGCGATCGTTAGCGGCAAGGTCTCTTCTTCGTTGAGGCAGGGAATCTGAATGATCAGTTTCATGCTTGGCAAAAAATCCGTTCGTCGAGGGATCGCGATCTTATCTGTTGCCCGATCGCGATAAATACGCGAAATGGATGATGCGGTGGTTGCTGCGTCGCTACTACTCTGAGGTCGCGAGCTAATTCGACGTGCCCCGGTCGGACTCAACCTAGTTCGACTCCACTCGGCGTCGTCGGCTCGATTGTCATGAATCAAGCTTTGCTCACCAATCAGGACGTCCAGTTTCTCGAGCGTACGCTCGAACTCGCCGAGCGAGGTCGCGGCCGTACTAGCCCGAATCCGGTCGTCGGCGCGGTGGTCGTTAAGGACGGCGAGATACTCGGTGAGGGGTACCACCACTCCTGTGGTGGGCCGCACGCCGAGCGCGTTGCGATCGAGAGCTGCAGTCTCGACACGACCGGAGCAACGATCTACGTTTCGCTTGAACCCTGCGCGCATGAAGGCAAGCAGCCGCCGTGCACCCGGGCGATCGTCGATGCCGGTCTTGCTCGCGTCGTTTACGCCTCAGACGACCCGACCGAGAAGGCCTCGGGTCGAGGTCCGGGGATCCTGCGTGACGAGGGCATCGCCGTCGACGCGGCACAAGGTGAGATTGCCGCCAAGGCTCGTCTGATCAACCAACCGTTCCGCAAGCACGCCAAGACCGGGCGCCCGCACGTGCTTTTCAAGTCGGCGATGACGCTCGACGGCAAGGTCGCCACGGCGACCGGTGACTCGCAGTGGATCTCCTCTGACGAGAGCCGCACATTGGCCCACCGCGTCCGTGCCGAGGTCGACGCCATCGCAGTCGGCATCGGGACAGCCCTCAGCGACGACCCGCAACTGACCGTTAGACACGCGGATATCGCTGATGACCGTCAGCCGACCCGCGTGATCTTCGACTCCGAAGCCCGTTTGCCGATCGACGGCGCGCTCGTCTCAAGCGCGAAGGAGGTGCCTGTGATCGTCGTGGCATCCCGCGCCGCTCCACGCGAAGTGCTCGAATCGCTCGAAGCTGTCGGCGTAGACGTGATCGTTGCCTCCGGCGAGAACGAGGCGGCTCGCGTCGTCTCCGCTCTGACCGAGCTCGGCACACGCGGCATCCAGTCGCTTCTGCTTGAGGGCGGACCTCACCTCGCCGGCGCGTTCTTCGAAGCTGGCGAAGTCGATTGGCTCGCACTGTTTTTGGCTCCGATGGTGCTCGGCGGCAAGCAAGCTCGCGGTGCCGTCGAGGGCTCCGGCGTCGAGAAGGTCGCTGACGCCTACCGTGCACTGACGCTGCAGTGCGACAGGATCGGCGACGACATGCTGATCAACGCGCGCATGCGCGAGTGGTAATCGCCGCAGCCGCAAACGCGTCAGAGCTGACCGCGCACGCCGTCGTCATTTAACCTCGCACTGATGTTCACCGGACTGATCGAAACCGCCGGCGCAGTCACGTCGGTCGACAAAACCGACGCGGGAGCCGTGATCACTATCGAGACCGCGCTGGCGGCCGGCCTTTCACACGGCGATTCGGTCGCGGTCAACGGCGTCTGCCTGACGGCGACCACGCTGACCGGCGAAAGCTTCAGCGCTGACGTGATGAGCGAGACACTTCGGCGAACCGCGCTTGGTGCGCTTGGCACGGGTTCGCCCGTCAACCTTGAGTTGCCGCTCGCAATCGGCGACCGCCTCGATGGCCACATCGTCCAAGGCCACGTCGACGGCGTCGGTGACGTCGTCGCAGTCGAGGAAGCCGGCTTCTCACGCGTCGTGCGCGTGCGCACCCCCGGCGATCTTGCCAAGTACGTCGTCGAGAAAGGCTCGATCACGATCGACGGGGTCAGCCTGACCGTCAGCGGCGTCGGTGACGATTGGTTGGAGGTTTCGCTCATCCCCGAGACCTTGGAACGGACTACCCTCGGAGGCCTCAGCGCGGGCGCGAAAGTGAATCTCGAGGCGGACATTCTCGCCAAGCACGTCGAGCGCCTGCTCCACCACCACTCAAGCTAGGCCGCAACTTTCTATGGCTGAGTCCAACTCCCCCTTCAGCTCGATCGAGGACGCCCTCGAGGATTACAAGCAGGGCAGGATGGTCATCGTCTGCGACGACGAGGACCGCGAAAACGAAGGCGACCTGACGCTCGCCGCCGAGTTCGCCACGCCCGAGGCAATCAACTTCATGGCCAAGGAAGGGCGCGGACTGATCTGTCTGGCGCTCTCCGGCGAGCGCTGCGACGAGCTCGGCCTCAACCTGATGGCTTTGAAGAACGAGTCCGGCTTCGGCACGGCATTTACGGTCTCGATCGAGGCGCGGGACGGTGTCACCACCGGCATCAGCGCCGCCGACCGCGCCCGCACGATTCAGGTCGCAGTCGACCCGGAGTCGAGCCCCCGCGATCTGGTTCAGCCCGGACACGTGTTTCCGCTCAAGGCGAAGCCCGGCGGTGTGCTTGAACGCACCGGCCAGACCGAGGCCGCAGTTGATCTCGGTCGCCTCGCCGGCCTTCGGCCGGCCGGCGTGATCTGCGAGATCATGAACGAGGACGGCACGATGGCGCGTGTTCCCGATCTCGTCGAGTACTCCAAGAAGCACGACCTCAAGATGATCACCGTCGCGCAGCTGATCGAGTACCGCCGCCGCCACGACAAACTCGTCGAGCGTGTCGCCGAGGCCGAGATGCCGACCGAGTTCGGCGACTTCACCGTCGTCGGTTACCGCTCGTTGGTTGATGGCAGTCACCACGTCGCCTTGGTCAAGGGCGAGGTCGACGACAAAGAAGACATTCTCGTGCGCGTGCACTCTGAGTGCCTGACCGGTGACGTCTTCCACTCGATGCGCTGCGACTGCGGCAACCAGCTGCACCTCGCGCTGGCGATGATCGAGCGTGAAGGCAGGGGGGTCCTGCTGTATCTCGCTCAGGAAGGCCGCGGCATCGGCTTGCTGAACAAGCTGCGTGCGTACTCGCTGCAAGACGAGGGCCGCGACACGGTCGAGGCAAACCTCGAGCTTGGCCTACCGGCTGACCTGCGCGACTACGGCGTCGGCGCACAGATGCTCGTCGACCTCGGACTCACCTCAATCCGGATCATGACTAACAACCCGAAGAAGATTATCGGCCTGCAGGGTTACGGGCTGACCGTCAACGACCAAGTTCCGATCGAGGCGGTTCCCAACGAGTTCAACTCCGACTACCTGCGCACGAAACGCGATCGCATGGGTCACAAGCTGCACCATCAGGGCCTCGCCTTCGACGAGGAGATGATCCAACAAGAGCACGCCCGCGATCTCGCCCAGAAGCCGGCACCGCCAAAACCCGCGACCACCGAAGGTGAATGAATATGAGTTTTGACCCTTCCGAGGGCCGCTTCGCGATCGTTGTCGGCAACTTCTACACCGATCTCGCCGAACGCCTCGTAAA
>JBASTN010000162.1:0-2191 GCA_049274915.1 Solirubrobacterales bacterium | reverse complement strand
GGTGGAGGTAGAAAACCTAGTTGCTTCGCAATTGAATACAAAAGACGAGTACAGGTTTTTAGTAGGAAGCCATCTTCTGAATATTACCTACGCCAAACAGTGGTCTTCTCAGGTAGAGACAGCTATTCGACTGTGGTACCCTGACTTAAATAAAAGTATTTTTAGGGCATTTTTGGTAATTTTAGTTCACTTTATACTATTTATACTGCCTGCAATGGTGCTGCTGCAATTTTTGCTTACATTTGGGTCTCATGGCGACTACTTGCAGACGTACTGGTTGCTCGCGCTTGTATCTAGCGCGCTTGCGAGCTATCTTTATGCCAGTTATTTTCGTCAGGTCAAAGCGGTAAAAAGTCTACCTGATTATTTGACGTTTGTAATTTCATTTTTCGTACTACCGCTACTGGCGTTGCAGGAAATTGTTTTAATTGTAGCCAGCTTTGTACAATACAAAAGAGGTCAGGTTAATTGGAAAGGCAGAAATGTTTGCTATCCAATCGTTAAAAAATATTAACTTTTAGCCATTGTTGTCGTGACCAAGTTCGGAAAGTGTAGCGATCATTTCTTTTTTTGATAGATGCGAAACTTTGATGTCGTTGTGGTGCGCAATGACGTAGCCTTGGATTATGTGTTTTAGACGTATGGCATCTTTTCGCCAAAAGTAGTCAATTGTGAAATGGTCTTCCGAGCTCATCACCCGACTTGCTATGGTTATAGAACCAAAAAACGGACCTACGCCCGATGAAATATTTAGAATATCCTCTATTCGTATGCTTATAACTTCCGCTGACCAGAAGAAACTACGTTTTGTGATAGTTACTTTCGTGCGGTCGAGCGTTACGCTGTCTGGAAAAAGATCGAAAGGAAAGACTGCTGTTGCTGTTGCTAGTACTTCGTTCGATCTAGAAACTATCTTGTAGAGCTTTTTAAGCGCTTCATTCTTTTTTTCTTCAACTTTTTTGATCGTAGATTGGCTGTGAAGTATATGTTGCTCTACTGGATTTATAGAAGATTCTTTACTAAGTATTTGACCAAAATTAATGAAGGAGTTAAGTGCAGTTTTACCAATTATTTGGTCAGGGCGATACAAGAATGCGTATGGACTGTAAAAAAAGTCAGAAGGCCGCCCAAGTGGTAGGCTTTGGCTTACCATATCTTTATCCTTCATCACACGCCCTCCTGTTTAGGATATTTTAATTATAACACACTTCTCCTGTTGTTTACTATCGCCCCTGTTAATATGCTATAATCATGAAAATGTATAAGAAAAGAGCAACTAAACTAGAGCTTGGTGATTTACCGCACAGAAAAGTATCGCTAGGTGTACCGCTAACTAAAAATGGCAGCATACTTCTAGGTAGTTCTGGTCGGCGACCACTACTAAATAGCAGGATCATCGTTTCGCGCAAAGAAGGTAGCCTGTATGTTTGTCGCAAGGACGGAGAACCTATTCAGATTGGTAGGGTTTTTCCGGTAAATAGGTATGAAGCCGCAGCAGTAGGTTCGCCGCCAATAATGGGCTTGAGAAATGTTTTGAAAAAACCTCTTGCAGCACTGGTGCTACACCCCGAAGGCGAGCATAGCTGGCTATTTGAGGAGGAATTACGCGATCCTGAAAAAGGACCGGACGACCTCAGGAAGTTTTTTAATAAGATAGCTTCTGTGTCTTTAGCAAAACAAAGACGTGGATATGCCTAGTTAAGAAGCTTGCAGCCTTTCTTCCTCGTCAACCCAATCGCTAATTAAGTTCGACGCAGTTCTACCCCAATCGTCACTTTCCCACAGAAAAGTTACACCACCTGCGGCACTTGCGCCTAGTTGACGACGAATTGCTATTTCTTTTCCGCTATCTACACCCAGGGCGCTGATAATGTCGATTGAATCGTCTAGATGTTGTCGCCACAATTTTAGTTGTTCACGGCCAACCTCTTTTGTCGCAGGCCCACTCATGCCTCCTGCGCCTCCTGGAACGCTGAGGACAGGTCTGTTGTGTTCGTCTAGCGCTACTTGGTCTGGGATTGTGTTTGACGTGACAATAAAGTCAAAAATATTCTCTTTATTTATAGCAATAGCCAGCTGAGAGGCGACTTTCGTTTGTTCATCGGAAATGTACGGAGGTAGCTTTAAGCCAATTTTACTGCTCGAACCATCGATTAAAGGTGTAAGACGAGCTATTAGTTCATGCATAGCG
>JBASTN010000161.1:0-2276 GCA_049274915.1 Solirubrobacterales bacterium | reverse complement strand
ACTGTGGCGATGAGCGCAATTGAACGGTCGAAGCGCGCGGAACATTGATCGCACCGAACTCGACCGAGTCGATGTCGCCGCTGGGACTACTGATGCTGATCGGTTGGGTGTAGTTGATCGACGTCATCCCGGGACAATCGAAGTCGTTGGCCTTGTTGCTGTCGGGCACTTCCGAGATGTAGAAATAGCCGCCATCGGGGATCGATTCAACGGTGTTGAGGTCGTGCGGCTCGACGGTGCAACGTTGTCCCTGGATAACCAGGTCGAGCGAGCCGTCGATGTCGACCGTCGCCCCCGAGACGTTGCGTACTTCAACGAACGGGCCGATCGTCGGCGCGTTGAGGTTGACTTCGCGCAAAACTTCGGTGATGATCAGGTCTCCCTGACTTACCGCACAGCTGGGACTGCTGCCGTCGCCGGTTCGCGAGACGCAGTATCCGTAGTCGAGCAAGGGCGAGCTGGTGTCTTGGACGCCGACGCGGTAAAGGCCGTTGCTGGTGCCTACAAACTCGCCGATCCAACCGACGTCAGGGTCAAAGGAGCTTGTGACCGTGATCGCTCCGTCCGGCCCAGAAGCACTGAATGGGTTGTAGAGAGCACCGTCGGCCGCGCGCGCCGCGATGGCGTCAGTCGACGGTGCGAGCAGGACCTTGACGGTTTCTCCTGCGGACGCCGTGAAGCGGAAGAAGTCTGGGTCGGCGCCGCAGAGCGTGCCGAGGAACTCGCCGTTGAGGGTGGCCAGTCCAGTCGTGTTCGCGTCGGTCTCGGTGTCGTCCTGCCCGAGCGACTGGCGCTCGGCGCTGTCGGCGCAGAGCGCGACGGTCTCGATCGGACCGGCCGGCGACGTCTGGGAGTTGTTCGGCGAAACCGCTGTGTCGGTCACGCCGTCGTCCGACGGTCCTGACGGCGTGTACTGCGTGGTGAAGCGCAGATCGCGGTCGGCTCCTGCCGACTCGGTCAACGGCACGTCGATCGCGAAACCGGATGCCGTGGCGCCGGTGCCGATCGCCGGCTCGGTGTATCCAACGTCCGGCCCGTTTGACGCCGCCAGAGCCGCGAACTGTGGCGACCCGTTGGTGGCGACGGGCTCAGACCAGACGCTGCGCATCTGGTCGACGTGACCGTTGGCGTTGACGTCCTGAGCCTGAAGTGAGATCAGAATCGGCCGCACCTTGTCGAGCGTCGCATTGAATGACTGTGAGCCGGTGACGATCACCTCGTTGTTGGCCGCGTCTTCCGCGAACTTGGCGCGCGGTGGCGCGCCTGAGTGAGCGACGTATCCCACCGTCGGGCGGTCTGCGCCATCGGGGTCTGCCAACGGTCCATCCGTTTGGCCGTCCGTCGTAAGGGCGTACAGCGGAACGTAGACGCCGCCGTAGAGCGGCTCGCCAGGGGCACCGCCCGTCAAAAGCTCGGTGCCGTCATCGGGATCGTTTTGATCGTCAATCACTTTGCGAACGCCGCCAGCGATCTCAAACGGATTGCCGAGCAGCTCATCAATCGGCTCAGAGAAGCCAAGGCGCATTCCGTCGATTCGCCCGTCGCCGTTGCCGTCGGCGGTCTCGGCGTATGTAATCGCCGGGCCTGCGCCATCGGAAGCATTGACCAGTCGATCCGAGGCGAGATTGCCGACGAGGTCCTCGACTCCGCCGACAAGCGGCTTCGTGTACTGGATCGGCAGCGCGATTGGCGGCGACACGCTGGGAAGATTTGTGTTGGTCGCCGGCGCGGCGATCTCGTTGACTACGGCTGAGATAGTCGAGCCGTTGAATGTCGCCATCGACGAGAACGTGCCGAGCTCAACTGTCGAGCTGGAGAACGCCGGGCTGGCTGTCGCGGTGTACTTGACCGGCTCGGAGAAACTCGCGAGGATCACGTCGATCCGGCCGTCGGCATCGTTGTCGCGCGTACGGGCGGACATCATCGCTGGGGCGGCTCCGTCGCGGGTGCCGGTGAAACTGGAAGCACCGAGCACGTTGCCCGCGCCGTCGCTGACGGGGTTGCCGGTTGAGTTGGTCACCACCGTCGGCTTAACGCCGGTGTTCGACCCGCCGCTGCTGTCGTTGAGCTCAAGGATCAATGTGTCGGCCAGTGCCTCGCCGACGCGCGATGTCGGGAACCCAGAGGCACCGACGGCACCTCCGCCAGTCTCGAGGTTGTGCTGGATCAGCTCCGAGAACTTGACGGCGATCTGATCGATCCGACCGTTGGCGTTCGTGTCGGCCGTCACCGCGTCGATCACTGCGGGCGGCGTGCCGTCGGCGGCTGTTTTGGTC
>JBASTN010000160.1:0-2477 GCA_049274915.1 Solirubrobacterales bacterium | reverse complement strand
CGTCTCGACGCGTCCAAAGACCGCTCGCGCAGCAGCGAGGCCGCCGGAGATCACCGCGTTGTTCAACTCCAGCGCGCAGGCCGCTGCCGCTGCCGCCACGGCGTTATAGACGTTGTACAGCCCCGGGATCGGCAACTCGACGTTGACGTCGCCCTCCGGCGTTCGGATCACGACCAGCGAGCCATCCATGCCCCGCATCTCGATCGCCGTGGCCGCGACGTCGGGTGTCGGGCGCGTCAAATCGCAGTTGCCGCAGTGATAGGTGCCGAGGTGCCCAAGTTGCACGGCGGTGTAGATCAGCGGCGAACTGCAGCGGCGGCAGAACTTGGAGTCGGCCGCGTGCTGCGTCGAAAGGTCGGCGTAGTGACGATCATCGATCCCGAAATAGGTCACCCGGTCGCGCCCTTCGGCGAGATGGGCGAGCAATGGGTCGTCGGCATTTATTACGACCACCGTTGACGCGGGAAGCGCGGCGATCATCTCCGCCCAGCTCTCTGCCAGCGTTTCGAGCTCGCCGTAACGATCGAGCTGATCGCGAAAGAGATTGCCGAGCACCACGACCGTCGGGGCCAACTCGGCGACCAACTGCGCCGTCCATGCTTCGTCAACTTCAAAAACTCCGACTGCTCCGGCGAGATCGTCGCGCCCGGAGGCAGCGAGCAAAGCGGTGGCGATTCCACCAGGCATGTTCGCGCCCGCGCTGTTGTGCACCGCTGGGATGTCGGCGCGGCGAAGGATGCCGGCCAACAGCGAGGCCGTTGTCGTCTTGCCGTTGGTCGCGGAAATAACCACCGATCCAGCCGTCAGCGTCGAGGCCATGCGGCCGATCGCATCGTCTTGCATCCGCAGCAACAACTTGCCCGGTAGTGAAGTCCCGCCGCCGCGACCTGAACCGCGGCTGAGCGTTCCCGCACCACGGGCTAAACCCATTTTCAACGGAGAAATCGGTCGCATCGCAGGAATTATCGCCGTTCAGCAATCGTCAATTCGCCGGGTCCTGACTTGGCGGCGTTCGTGACAGTTAAGCCGGCACGGCGAAATCCGGAATCCAGCCTTGCTGGCCTGCTGTAGAAGGGTGTGCTTTGGCCGGCAGTGAAAATCACAATTGCCTGGCCGCCGGGCTTCAGCAGGCGCCAGATCTCTCTAAACGGGGGCGGAACATTGATCAGCACGACGAGATCAAAGGTGCCATCATCGAGCCCGGTCGCCTGCGCTTTGCCCTGTTTGAACCGTACAGCCGCTCCTGCCTGAGACGCCTTGCGAGTCGCCAGATCGATCATCTCGGGGCTCGCGTCGATCCCTTCGACCCAGGCGCCGGGGTAACGCTCCGCGAGGGCGATCGTTGCCGTGCCGGTGCCGCATCCCATGTCGAGAACGCGAGTCGGGGGCGTAGCCAAATGCGCAAGTGCGGTCTCGAGAATCGGCCACCTAGCCGCGCTTGATGTCAGCGAATCCCAGTCCTCGGCCAGTCGACCGAAGATGCGTTGCATCGCTTTGTCGGCCAGTGGCCGAGCCGGCGGAACATCGAGCCAGACCAGGTACAACAATCGCATCAGGCGGACATAGACGAGTTGCGGCATAGGCCGCAAGTATGCCGTGCGGGTCCGTCGCTCAGATCGACGTCGGCAGCGAAGTCGACAGAGACTCGCGCGACTCGCCTTGACCGGCAAGACTGCCGTTGAGTTCAGATGTCTGGCGGGCACGCCGTGCGGCCCAGTTCCCACGCTCGGCACCGCGCAACGACGCGTCGGGCTCGAGCGGTTCGATTCGTGCGTGTTCGAGCAGCATGTCGCCGAGTAGCCGTTCACCGTAGACATCTTCGGGGTCATCGGGATCAAGCGTCAGCAGAACATCCTGCTGAACCGCGTGCCAGTGCTCACCGGTCAGCATCTCGCTTGCGACCATCGACATTCCGGGTCGCGTCAACCAGTAAAGCTCAAACACGCCGAGCCGGTACGCGTAAAGCTTGATGCCATCGCTGAACACGAAATTGAGGCCTGAAAACGTCGAAGTCGAAACGATCGTCGCGATCAGGCCCCGCATCGAGCGCACTGGGTCAGCCGGATCGAATTCGTTCATCAGCCGTAGAAAGAAGCACTCGGAGTCGGTTTCGCCGCGTGGCTCTGGCATGCCTTTACGCAGTAGTGACCGATAATTGAGGATCGTCCCATTGTGCGCGAACGAGTACGGACCAAAGTCAAAGGGGTGCGTGTTTTCCGGCGCGACTCCGCCCAGTGTGGCCCGGCGAACGTGCGTGTTAAAGATTCGCGCCTCGATCTCGGTGGCGACGCCGAACCGCTTGTCGTCGTAAGCCGACGTGGCAAAACGCTCGATCAATGGCGCTTCGCCGCCGATCTCGCGATAGGCGGCCATGCCCCATCCAGAGTCGTGCGCTTCGGATTGGCGGATCAGCGGATTGACGGCGTCGAGCAACTCGCGGCGGACCGAAATCGGCGCGGCTGCAACGGCTCCGAACA
>JBASTN010000159.1:0-1737 GCA_049274915.1 Solirubrobacterales bacterium | reverse complement strand
TATGAGTTTGAATAAACTTTGGAAAAAGCCCAAAGTCACCAGAAATACATCGATAATATTGTGAATAACAGTTGGAATATCTAGTAATTGTCTCCAAAAAGATGAGTCATGATACCGTCGTAGCTTTCCAGCCAAGATAGTCGATACTTTGACTGGCCTATCAGCCTGCTTCATCAATAGTTTTGACTGAGAAAGATAGGCTCTATTACACCAAAATCTAATCTCTGTTGATTCGTGGTTTTCGACGAGTTTGTTGATAATCGCCACTACTGGTGTAACGTGACCCCCGGAGCCACCTCCCACTGTCAGAATTCTCACTTTTGTTGTTTTCATTGTTATCCCTTATTTTACCATGAACAGTATATCGAGAGATATGGAAGACAAGTCCCAGAGCAAGCATAATAAACAGCAGGCTTGTGCCTCCAAAACTAAGTAGCGGCAGTGTAATACCGGTTAGAGGTACGACTCCTACCATTGCGCCAATATTCAACATACTGTGTGTAACAAGCCAGCCAAATACACCTGCAACAATCAGCCTTAGATGAATATCTTCTATCCTATCCATAATGCTAAGTATCCGAAGGAGTAGTGAAACAAGGATTATCAAAATAACAAGCAGACCAACAAAGCCAAACGACTCCCCCATTATCGCAAATATTGAATCGTTCGGAGCTTCTGGTAAGTATCCGAAAGATTGAACATTCTTACCCAAACCAAGACCGAAAAAACCACCGGTGCCTAGAGCAATTTTAGCCTGAGTAATATGATATGCCGCTCCCCCACTATCTGTGCTACTGTCCAAAAATGTTGCAATACGAGCTATACGGTGAGGCGCAATAGCAATAAATAATGTACCAATCGCCACCATAGATCCAAGTAGCGCAATGCCGGTTTTCTTATTAACCCCAGCCACAAACAACATTGTCGAAATAATTCCTAGTAACGCCAAACCAGTACCCATATCCTTTTGAAAGCCTATTATAAATAGTATCGCAACTCCTACAATAATCCCCAGTGGTATAAGTGTTTCATGGACATCATTCAGCTTGTCCTGGCGCTTACGATTGGCGATAAAACCTGCAATATAAAGTAACATAGAAAATTTCACAAGCTCAGCAGGCTGAAAGTTAATAAACCCAAAGTCAAACCACCGACACGCCCCCAGGCTACACTGAACCACGGGAGCTTGGGCAAATCATAGAACTGCCAAAAGCACACAAGAAACCAAAGCAACTATTAGAAGTTTACCCGAATATTTTTGCCAAAAACGAAGCGGAACATTAGCAGCAAATATAAATGCCCCGACGCCTACCGCCAGATAAAGTAGCTGCCTTTGCATAAAATGGGCTTGATCAAGCGACGCACCAGCATCGTTGATTATTTGCGTACGTGCCGGACTAATAGCGTATAGAACAGTCAGTCCAAGTAAAAGGAGTATGCCAACAAAAATAATCATTGGGTAATCGGGACGATGCCGACGTACTATATTTTTGACGGCTCGCGCTCTTTCCATCAGCCAATACTACCCCCGGCAAGTGCAAGTAAAAGTCCGACAAAGCCACAAACTTGAGCAATCACCCAAAACCGCATAGTTACCTTAGTCTCCGGCCAGCCGATAGCTTCAAAGTGATGATGAATCGGTGCAGAAATAAATATTTTGCGTTTAAATACTTTTTTACTTACTATCTGTACTAAACTTGAACCTGCCTCAACAACAAATAGTAGGCCAATTATAGG
>JBASTN010000158.1:0-2047 GCA_049274915.1 Solirubrobacterales bacterium | reverse complement strand
ATGGAGAATGTTACGAGAAGTAACTGGTTGCCAGTTGCCATAAGAGTGCGACCAGAAATAAATCTTCCTATCATAAAATGTGATTAATACCATTTGGTGATAAAATAGAGGAGTTATGGGATTTTTAGGAGGACTTAGTCGTTTTATACAGGGGAAGCCTGTGTTTGAAGTGTCTAGCGATAGCCCAACTATACTGAATAATCCCGACCCTCAGACAGAATCTGGAGGCAAATCTATACCTACGGCTTTTATTGAAAGAAGCTCGTGCTACAACACCGGTATAGGTGTTCGCGTAACTGCAAATATACGCAATTCATCTGACCAAATGATTGAGTTGGACAAAATTCGCTTGCTTGGGACAAGTACTGAGCTTGATACCCAGCTACGTGCTGGAGAAGCGCGTGAATTTAAAATATTTGAAAGCAATAGGCCAAATAACACTAGTTATAACGATGCCAACTTGGTATATAAAGATATGAGCGGGGACTATTTTGAGTCGTATCATACGGTGCAATTTCGAAAAGAAAATGACGGCACATATGTTCCTGAGCAATTTCGTTTTGTTGGTCCTGTCAAAGATATTTAGGTTTTATAAATAACTAAAAAGCTTTGTAGGTAGGTATGTTTCATGAGTTGCAGGCAATTCTACTTCCCCAAGAAAAGCTGGTAGGATAGTTTCTAGCTTTGGGTCTATAAAAGCACAGCGTTCTATTTCAACTTCACCGTGAGAAGTGTTAGATAGATCTACATTTTCGAAATCGTCAGCATTTTTTATATGAAAGAAAAACTCAAGCTGTTCTTTGTGGTCGTCTAGATATTGTTGCACAAATAGTAAGTTACCGACTACTGGAGCGACGCCCGTTTCTTCAATGATTTCTCTTGTGAGACCGTCGACTATACCTTCATTTTCGTCTAAACCACCACCAGGTGTTGACCAAAAGTTGTTGATTGTACCGTCGGAACGTTTTTGCTCCAAGCAAAAAAGTCTTCCGTTTTTAAAGATAATTCCTCGTACTGCTATTCGTCTTGCCATATATCTCTATTTTAGCATTATGAAATTAGTTATGCTTGCGAATAGCCACGTATAAGGTTTAAAGTTTTATATATAGTATGAATAAAGAACCACAAATTCAAAGCAAAGAAGAGAGACTTGAGCGAAACGCACAGGTTATAACTTCGCAATTAGTTAGCTGGTTTAATTCTAAACATTCAAACGAACCGACACGCGAAGGTGATTTTCAGTTTGCTGCAGAACTACTAGAAAGTGCAATCTACGATAAAAATCTAGACTACCAGCTGACTGTAAGAGCCTCGGACGCGCCTATCAATACATGCGACCTTACTGGTACACGTGGCAGCGGAATTGATGTTTCGCCTTCTTACAGAGGCCCACTAATGCCGGGAGAAGAGCTGTCTCTTGAAGTATTCAGGAAGTTACACAATGCACGACTGGGCGCTTATACGTCCACTAAAAGTAATGTTTATGTTGGCACATTTGCGCAGTACATTGAGCTTGGTGATCTTGCAAAATCACTAGCTGACGGCGCAGAACTTACATATGAATCTCCACTCAGAGATAAAATGCATCAAAAATGGAATGAAGTAGTTATGCCCCATGTGGGGGACGAAAAAAAGGAATTAGCGGAGCAAGTGATAGCTAAAATCATAGATTCTTATAACGAAGAAAGTCGAGCATATCATAACCTGCGGCATATCGTTGATTGCTTAGAAAAACTTGAGCCATATAAAGATAGGGACGATTATTTACAACTTGTACTTGCTGTTTTTCTACATGACGAAACATACGACGTAAGTGCTTCGGACAATGAAGAGGTAAGTGCGTTTAATGCCGGCGTATATATGGAAGCACTTGAACTACCGGGTGTAGACGATGTTCAGCGACTTATTTTATCTACTAAGTCACACTTGCCAGAACTTGAGGACGAAAAGCTAATGTGTTCAATAGATATGTCTATTTTGGCAGCTGAGATGCAAGAGTATCACATGTATTCAAAGGGAATTCTTAAAGAATATGCGAGCGTCGTAC
>JBASTN010000157.1:0-2214 GCA_049274915.1 Solirubrobacterales bacterium | reverse complement strand
GGGTAATCGCGACCAATCTGAACGGGACCAGCTGGGACGCGGCAACTTCCGCAGAATAGATTAAGACTGATATGGCCGCTGCGCCGGCGTAGAGAGCCGGAAACCAGCGCGAAATCAGGTTCGTGTCCGGGGCCTTATCGTGGTTGGGCAGTGAGTCCATCCGTCTCGCAATAACCGACTCCTTTACTCAGCTCGAAGTCAGCAGAGTGGCTCGGTGCGATCTTTCTCCATTCATGCTTGGGCCGAAACCGTCCTCAACGCGGGCACGACAGCGCGCCGTTCCCGCCCGCGATAGTCGCCGGAGGTGGCCGAAGGTCCGAGGTTTATTTCCGCAATTGCCCGAGGCACGGGATGCTCTCGCGGCACTCCTTGAGCGACCGTCGTCGTCAACCGCGCTCCGGCAAACTGCATCGGGGCAAACTGCATCGGGGCAAACTGCATCGGGGGAAACTGCATCGGTACGAGGAGTGATTGACCCGCTACGGCTGACTTCATGGCCCTAAACTTAGCGGACATTTCACAGTACGTCAAAACAGGTAGGTGAAATCCGTTGAGAGCGCTATGAAACGCGGGTCAACCGTGGTTGCTGACTACGCGCTTCCAGCGTCCTTCCAGCAATACTACGACGCGGGCAATTCAGTGCGGTCGACTTTCGCGCCCCGGCTCTGCTCGGCCGCGAACTGGACATCGAGGTCTGGCGTGCGAACCTACGGCCGCAAGCTGCATCTCGCCGGCCGGATCGTCGAGGGCTCGACCGTCATCGCCGACGCCCGCGCGATGTTTATCGAGGTCGGCGTCGAGCGCTTCGAGTGCGGCGGCAACGAACTACCGAAATCGTGATACCGCGCTCAGCCTGCAGCGCAGCAGTAGCGGCCGTTCGCCGGCTCTGACAGGGTCCGCGCCGCCGCCGGTCGCTCAGGCGACGTGACCGCCGTTCACCCACGAATGGGCTCTGCTTATCGCTTCCCGAACCGTAATTCTGGGTGCTCGAACGTTTGTCCAGTATGCGGCCGGACGCTCACGCAAACGCTTCATTGCGCGATACGTATCTCGACGGACCCGGAAGGGACACATTAGATCCGGCCAAGCGCCGCGGCAGAAGGCTCACTCCCCAGATGATCAACGATCCACATAGCTCAAGTAATGGACAGGGACTGCTGCGCGAGCGGCTGCAGCCGCATTATGACATTTCGTTCCGCTCGAAGTCGGCGACGCTGCTGTGGACCTCTGGACTCCTTGTCGTCACCGCACTCCAGTTCGGTCCGATCGGCCTCAAACTGCCGTGGGACAGCTACTGGCTGATCAGCGCCATCGCGCTCGCCGTGGCCACCGTCGCCGGGGCCGTGTTCCCCCGTCTCACGGGGCGCCGCGCGGTCGTCACCGAGCAGTTGATCGTGCTGGCGGGTTGGCCGCTCATTGCCTACGTGGTGGCCTCCAGCGGCGGCTTAGGCAGCCCGCACAGCGTGTTTTTCGCCTTCGCAATGATCTACGCCGGATATTTCCTGTCGCCGAGGTCGGCCGTCATCCAAGGTGCCATCGGCGGTCTCTTGGTGCTCTTGCCGATTGTGTACGACAGCGACGGTCTTACGGTCACGAACGCGCAATCGGCCTTGATCGAGCTGATCGTGTTCGTCGCGATGGTATGGATGGTCATGGCGCGTCGCCGCGCGATGATCCGGGCCGAGCTGCGCGTGCGCAGGCTCGCGCTCACCGACCCGCTGACGGGTGTGGCCAATTTGCGCGCCTTCGAGGAATTCGGCGACGACCTGATGAGACGGCATTTGCTGGACGGCTCAACGTTCGGTGTCGTGGCCGCGGACCTCGACGGCCTCAAGCGTGTCAACACCGCTTTCGGGCATGCCGGGGGCGACGACTTGATCGTCCGATTCGCGGAGTGCCTGATGGCCGCATCCGGACCTGGGGACCAGGTGGCCAGGTGCGGCGGCGACGAATTCGCCGTGCTTCTGCCCGGCGCCTCGGCTGCGGACCTCAGCGACTGGGTCGATCGTTTCGCGTCGGTTGTACGGGGCCACAACGACGCGGTCGCCGCGTCACGCGCCCAGTTGTCGGCGAGCGTCGGCACGGCGGCGCCGCCTGACGACGGCGAGACGCTCGACGCGCTCCGAGGAGTGGCAGACGCCCGCATGTATGAACACAAGGCGACCAACAGCCAGTACACGATCACGCTGCAAGGCGAGGAAACTCACGGCGGCA
>JBASTN010000156.1:0-26457 GCA_049274915.1 Solirubrobacterales bacterium | reverse complement strand
CGGCTGGGGCGCGGGCGGTGCATGCGGAAATGGCGGCGCGCCGGGGGGCGGTTCATAGATGCCGGGTTGCTGCTGCGGCGGGGCGGGCTCGCCCCACGCCGGAGGCTGCTGCTGCGAAGGCTGTGGCTGCTGCGAAGGCTGTGGTTGCTGCGGATAGGGCTGCTGGGGATATCCGGGCTGTGGCATTCCTGGAGCGGGCGGGTAGCCAGGTTGCGGGTACGCAGCGGGCGGTGGGTAACCAGGCGCAGGCGGGTAGACCGGGGCCGCCGGGTAACCGGGCGCAGGTGGGTAACCGTACGGCTGCTGATAGCCGCCAGCGGGCGGGTAAATGGGAGGCGCCGCCGTAGCCGGAGCGGTGCGCACAACGCGCGTCTTGGCGAGGTTGTCGTGCCACGCGCGGTTCTGGTCGTCCCACAGAGGCGCGAGGTAATCGAGCAGCGTGATAATTCCGAGCGTAAAGATCGCGAGCCAGCCGAACAAGACAGTTTTGATCAAGAACTCGCGCTTAACGGCGAAGCCGATCGAGATCGGTTCGCCGGTCTCGCGGACGACGCGAATTCCCGTCGCCATTTTGCCGATCGATTGGCCGTTGGTTTTGACCATCAACCCGATCACCAACACAGTCGTGATGATGCCGTTGAGCGCAAATGATGCCGCTTGCCAACCCCATTCGATGCGGTCGGAGGGTTGGTTGAGAAGTAGGCGCGAGCCCGTGGCGAGGTCGATGAGAACGCTAAGAATCGCGCCGATAATCGCGGCAACGAAGCCGTCGACGATCACCGCGCCGGCGCGCCTCCACCAGCCCGAGAGCTCGTAGATCGGCCCGCCAGGTGCGGGGGGCTGCTGAGACGTGTCGGCCGGCACGGGGGTCGGCGGCATTGCGTTATAGCGAGGCGGCTGGGAGTGCATGACGGCCAGCATAGAGCCAGCCGCCGAAGTGATTGTGACCGCTGGCCCTACGGCCGGGTGGTGAAGCTAGTCGGACTTCACTACGCGCGACTTGGCGATCTTGTCGTGGATCGCACGATTCTGATCGTCAGACAACGGCATCAGCGCGTCGACGATCCCGTAGAACGGGAGGCAGCCAAGCAGGTACTTGGCAAACGTCTCACGCTGGAACGCCCAGCCGAGATCGATCGGACTGCCGTCTTCTCGGACGACACGGGTGCCCGTCAGGCGCTTGCCAAGCGTCTGGCCGTTGTTGTAGGTGATCAGCGCCGGGGCGTAGATCGCCGAAGCCAGCACGACAAAGGCAGACACAACGAGAACACTCGGATTCTCGGCCTGACCCGCAGCGTTGGTGCCGATGTATCCGAGCAGCGACATCAAGACGTATGCGAGAACGCTGACAATTAGACCGTCAACGATCGCGCCGATCGCGCGCCGTCCCCACTTTGCCAACTTGAAGACCGGGGCGCCGGCGAGTTGTTCAGCCGGCACCAGGCCTTGCGGTCCGGTCGCGGGTGGCGGCGGGACGAAACTCGGTGGTGCGGCGTCGGGTGCCGGCATCGCGGCGGACGCGGCGGCGTAGGCACCGACGGCGCCGGGGAAGTCCGGGGAGTATCCGCCCGGGTACACCGGCTGCGGTGCTGCCGGTTGGGCGGATTGCGCTACGGCCTGGTTCGGGTCGAACGCACCGTTGAAAGCGGCAGCTGGAGTCGCAGCCATCTGACTTGCGGCAACTGGGTCTACGTCGGCCGGCGTGGGCGGGTAGACCGGCGTCGGCTCGACTGCTGACGCGGCGATCTGCGGCTCAACGGGAGTCGGCGCGACAGGCTGAGGTTGGGCGAACGCGTCCTGTTGCGGCTGCTGGGCTGGCGCCTGCGGCGCCGGCGCAACCTGTGTCGGCGGCATGACCTGCTGCGGTGCGTGCTCAACCACCGGCTGTTGCGTCGGCTCGGCCGGCGGGATGTGCTGCGAGGGATCCGGAAGTACGGGTGCGGCGGGAGCTACGTCGGTCGGCGGCGCGACCTGCTCGCCGGGCAGCGCGCCCGGAGCACCGATCTTCACACCAAACAGCTTGCGCTGCTCGCCGGGCTTGGCCTCACCGAGCAAGACGTCGGCGAACGACTTTCCTTGCTTGGGCGGCTTGGCGGCCTTGGGAGTCTTTGCCTTCTTCTGCTTCTTGCCGCGCTTGGTCTTGGCGTGGGCGGTCGCCTCAACGGTCTGGAATACATGGGCGCCCTCGACGGGCGCATCGCCGAGAACCGGCATCGGCGGAGCCGGTGCCGTTGGAGCGGCCGGAGGAGCGGCTTGCACGGGCGCCATCGGCGGCGCCGGAGGAGCAGCCTGGACAGGAGCCTGTTCGACCGGGGCGGCGGGTGGCTCGTAAGCCTGCGTTGGCTGCGGCGCAGCCGGCGGAGCGAATGCTTGTTGCTCCGGCGCGACGGGCGCGTACGTCGGCTCTTGCGGCGTCACAGGTGCGGCGAATGTCTGTGCCTCGGTCTGCGCGTCTGGGAGCGGCATCGCGGGGATCTCGGCCTGCGGTGTCGTCAATGCCGCGGCGATACCGGGCTGCGGCGTCACAAGCTCGGCGATCGGCTGCTCGCCGGGCAGCGCGCCCGGAGCACCGATCTTCACACCGAACAGCTTGCGCTGCTCGCCGGGCTTGGCCTCACCGAGCAAGACGTCGGCGAACGACTTTCCTTGCTTGGGCGGCTTGGCGGCCTTGGGAGTCTTTGCCTTCTTCTGCTTCTTGCCGCGCTTTTGCTTGCTCGCGGACTGCGCTTCGGCGGCCGCAGGAAGCATCGTCCCGACGGACGGCTGCGGGGCAGCGACCGGCGACACGGCCTGTTCACCGGGCAGCGCGCCCGGAGAACCAATCTTTACTCCGAAGAGCTTGCGTTGCTCACCGGGCTTGGCGGCGCCGAGCAGAACGTCGGCGAACGACTTGCCCTGCTTTGTCGGCGCAGCGGCTGCCGCGACCGGCGGCGCTGGTGGGACTGCCACGGCCGGTGCGGGCGCGGGTGCTGCAGAACTCTCGTTTTTCTTGCGCTTGCGCTTTGAGCCGCGGGACTTCTTGCCGCCCTTGGCGCCGGCAATCACCATTCCGCCGACCGCGCTTGCCTCCATCCCCGGAGGAGCAACGCTCTGCGTGCGGGAAGTCTCGGGTAGCGGTGCCATCGGGACGTCGCTGTAGCTAGCCACTGCGTCATACGCCTCGGGCATGCCCTCTGGACTCGGAGCTGCGGCGTAAAGGTCTTGCTGTTGCATGATCGGGTCGCTGTACTGGCCGACCGGTTCAACACCAGGAGGCGTTTCTTGGAAGTACTGCGACTCGGTGCGCTCGAAAACCTCGGGCGGAGCCTCTGGTTCGGTCGGTGCAGACTGTGAGAGCTGCATCGCGGGGTCGAGCACGATCGCCTCGTCTGAGACCTCGGCGTACGGGTTGATGATCGTCGGAGCGTCGTCCGCATCCTCGCCGACTTCGGGCTGTTCGAATCCGCTGCCGAATGCAGCGGCGGGATCGACGACTTCAGCCTCGTCAGAGACCTCGGCGTACGGGTTGGTGACCGCGTTCTCCGGCTCGGCTTCGATCTGAATCTCTGGTTCGGGAATCGGCTCCGGGGCGACCAGCGCGTCGGCTGCCTGGCCCAAGTTGTCGGTGCCATCCTGCATGCCGCCGAACGAGAAATCAGTCGCGGGCGTGGCGGCCTGGTTGTCGGTAATCCCGTGCGGTCCAAGAATCTCGGCTCCGGGATCAAGCGGGGCGACCTCAGCGGTGACGGGTTCAACCGGCGCCTCCATCGGGACGGGCTCAAAGCTCGTCTCCGGGGTCGGCATCGGCTCAAGCGGAGCGGCTGGTTCGGGCATCGCGGCGAAGTCGGGGGTCGCCAGCGGCTCAGGCGCGACTGACGCGTCCGGTTGCTCGAAAACGTCAGACGGTGCAGCAAGCGGCTCAGGCGTAGCGAAGGCGTCGAGGGTCGCCGACTCCTCGAAAGGTGTGAAAGCCTCCGGCGTCGCGATCGGCTCCTCGACCGGAGCAAAGGCATCCGGCATCGGTAGCGGCTCAGGCGTAGCGAATGCGTCCGGCGTTACCAGCGGTTCCGGCGTTACCAGCGGTTCCGGCGTGGCCAATGGCTCCGGTGTCGCCAATACGTCCGGCGTTGCCAATGGTTCCGGTGTCGCAAGCGGCTCGGGTGTCGGCAGCGGCATCGCGGCATTCGGCGCAGGCGCTTGCAGCGGATCGTCAGAAAGGTCGTCGATCGAGAACATGTCGCCACCGGCATCCGGCGCGGGCAGGTTCAGCGCACCAGGCGCGGCGGCGGGCTCATCTTCGATCAGTTCGTCGACCGAAAACATGTCGCCACCGGCCGGTGCGGCGGTCGCCGCCAGATCTGTCGGGGTCATCAGTTCGTCGACTGAGAACATGTCGTCACCGGCAGCGGGAGCAGGCTCGGCGGGAGTGTCGAATTCTTCAACGGAGAACATGTCGCCGGAGGTGTCGGCAGGCAGCGGGTCCGGGATAACGCCCATGTCGGGCATCACTTGCGGCTCGGCGGGGGGTGGCAGCGGGGCCGGCGTCTCGCCGGGACTGCCGTATTCGACATCGGCAAGACCACCAGAGATCGCGGAGTCAGGCAGGGCGATCGGTGCGTCATTGCCAGCGTCGGTGCCGAACATGTCGTCGGGGTACTGGCCGCCGTCAGGCAGATCGATGTCTTCAGCATCTGGGACAGGTAGGTTCGCGGGCGCACCAACGCCGTTGGCGTCAGCGTTCGGCGGGTTCTGCGACCCGTCTTCAGTGCTGATGGAGTAAACGTTTTCCGAGTCTTGCGGAGACTCGGGCGGATGCTGAGCTTCGGACATCGAACCACCTCAAAGATTGCGGTAACGCGCTTTGTATCGGCAGCAAAGCGAGGAACTTCAATCGAACTGAGGATTTACGGTGCGTCGATTGCACGAATTTCGCGTGCGGGCGAGCCCATCACAAGCATTCCGGGAGCTACAGATCGCGTTACAAGCGACCCGGCGGCGACAAACGCCTGCTCACCGATCTCGATCCCCGGCAGCAGAACCGACCCCGCTCCGATGCGGCATCCGCGGCGCAAAGTCGGCCCGATATTGGGCTCTTCCGGCGCACGGCCGATCGCGTTGTCGTTCGTTGTGAGCACGCCAGGTGCGACAAAAACATCGTCCTCGATCGTCACGTGAGCGGTGATGTTCGCGAGCGTCTGAATCTTCACGTTGGCACCGATTGTGGTGTCGTTTTCGACGACTGCCGCCGCACCGATCACGCTTCCCGCCCCCACGCTGACGCGCTCGCGCACGATCGCGTTGTCACCGATCACCACGCCGTCAGCGAGCTGCGCGCTCGCAAAGACGATCGCGCCTGCGCAGATCTTTGTCCCTGCACCGAGCCGAGCGCCGTCTAAGTCCGAGATCGCGGCGGTCGTCGCGGCGCTGAGCGCCGCCGGTTTACCGATCACGCAGCCGTCTTGCAGTACACATCCGTCGCCGATCACGCTGCCGGCGTGAACGACCACGTTCTGACCAACCGATACGTCACTGCCGAGCCGGGCGTCCGCGGAGATCAAATCTCGCTCCGGCCTCAAGCCTCGACGGCGCCGGTTGCGCGTGCCGACTGATCGAGCGACTTCTGCAGCTCTTCAAGCACGCGAACGACACGCAGTCCCGAGCGCGCATCGGTGCGCGGTGTCGCTCCAGTCCGAATGCACTCGGCAAAGTGACGGCACTCGATCCGCAGCGGTTCTTCGTTGGAAACGTGCGGCTGCCAAATGTCTCCCGATCGCGCCATGTACTCACTGTGCGTTTCAAAGCTCTGATCGAAGCCTTTGTCGTAGACGCTTAGCTTGCCTTCGACCTTCATGTCGTCGAAGGTCGCCATCCGCTCACTGCCGACGACCGTGATGCGTCGTTCCTTGTGCGGGTCGAGCCACGAAAGATGCAGGTGTGCCGAGATCCCCGACTTAAACCGCATGTGCCCAAAGACAACATCCTCGATGCCCGGGCGCATGTACGACTCGCCGCGGGCCCAAACCTCGTCAGGCTCGTCACCGACTAACGCGAGAATGATCGATACGTCGTGCGGGCCGAGACTCCAGAGCGCGTTCTCGTCGGCACGGATCTGACCGAGGTTGAGGCGGTTGGCGTAGACGTAGAGGATCTCGCCGAGATCACCCTCGTCGACCAGTCGCTTCAGCCGTTCGATGCCAGGGTGGTACTCCAAAAGGTGCCCGACCATCACGATGCGGTCGGTGGTCTCGGCAAAGGCGACGAGTTCTTCGGTCTCTGCCAGCGTCGCGCCCAAGGGCTTCTCGACGAAGACGTGTTTGCCGCCGGCAAGTACGCGCGTGGCAAGCGAGGCGTGGTAGGGCACGTTGGCCGCGATCACGACAGCATCGAGGTCGTCGTCGGCCAGCAGATCGTCTAGTTCACCCGTGAGCTGTGCCTCGGGGTGTGCACTGCGCTGACGCTGCAGGACGGCATCGTTCGCGTCGCACAGCCAAGTCACGTCGGCATCAGGCAGCGCCGCGAAGTTGCGCGCGAGATTGGGACCCCAGTGACCCAGTCCAAGGACGCCGATGTTGACTGCGCCGTTCACAGCGTCATCACATTGGCAGTTGCTTCAAGCCCGCGCGTGACGCCGCGGAAATCGAGCACCTGTTTGGCGCCGGAGACGACATCGGAGTAGTCCACGGAGCTGTGCGCCGTGACAATTACGACCAGATCGGCGCGACGCAGCAGATCGGGCAACGGTTCGGATCGCAGACCGAATCCGGGCAGCTGATCGACGTGTGGGTCGTGGTACGAAAGCGTTGTCCCGAGGTCGGCAAGTTGCTCCATGATCGAGATCGCCGGCGACTCGCGCAGGTCGCCGACGTCGGGCTTATAGGCGACGCCGAGGATCGCCACTTCGGCGTTTGATGTGGCGACGCCGACGCGGTTGAGCGCCTCGACCGTCCGCTCGACGCAGAAGCGCGGCATGTTTGTGTTGGTACGTCCCGCGAGTTCGACGAACTCCGCCGAGAGGCCGTACTCGCGTGCCTTCCACGACAGATAGAACGGGTCGACCGGCAGGCAGTGACCGCCGAGGCCCGGTCCGGGTTTGAAGCTCATGAAGCCGAAGGGCTTGGTCGCGGCGGCGTCGACAACCTCCCAGACATCGATGCCCATGCGATCGCAGATCACCGCCATCTCGTTGACGAGCGCGATGTTGACCGCGCGGAATATGTTCTCAAGCAGTTTGGTCATCTCGGCGGCCTCGGGCGCAGAGACTTCGATCACCGTGTCGCAGACGGTTTCGTAAAGCGCCTTGGCGCGAGCCGATGCCTCGGGACCGTCGCCGCCGACGACCTTCGGCGTGGTGCGCAGAGTGAAATCGGTGCGACCCGGGTCGGTGCGCTCAGGTGAAAATGCGACGAAGAAATCAGTGCCGGCTTTAAGGCCGGATTCCTCGAGCAACGGCACTAGTCGTTCGCGCGTCGTACCTGGATAGGTCGTCGACTCGAGAACGACGAGCTGGTTCGCACGCAGCACTGTGGCGAGCGAGGTCGCCGAGGAGATCAACGGACCGAGGTCGGGCTCACGGTTCGGCGTCAGCGGCGTAGGCACGGCGATCACCACCGCGTCGGCGTCGGAAAGCTCGGCGTACTCGCTGGTCCAGGTAGCCGAGGCGGCGACCGAGGAGATCGCCGAGTTGGGCACGTCCTCGATGTACGAGCGCCCCTGCTGCAGCTCGGCCAGTTTGGACTGGTCGACGTCGAGCCCGATTATCTCGTGGCCGGCCTCGGCAAAAGCCACAACCAGCGGCAGGCCGACGTAGCCAAGTCCGATCACGCCCACTTTCATGACGCTGACTCTACCTTCGCGCCCCGCGACCGCTCGTACCAGCGCGTAAGCGCCTCGACAACGGCCGATCCGGCCGATCCGGCGCCGTAGAGCGTTGGAGCCTGGGAGCCGGGCAGGCCAGCGCTGAGGGCGCGGCGCACACGGTCAGGGTCGAGTTCGACGAGCGTGTTCCAGCGATCTTCGAGCGTTTCAGTCCATTCGGTCACCGGACGCATCGTCAGACACTGAGTGCCGAGCCACACCGCCTCCTTTTGGAGACCACCAGAGTCAGTCAGCACGGCTCGTGCCACCGCGGCAAGCGCGATCGTTTCGGCGTAGCCGAGAGACGCGAGCAAGGTGACTCCTGGCACATCCGTCAGCCGCTCGATCAATCCGAACTCGCTAAGCCTTGCCCTCGTGCGAGGGTGTACCGGAAAGACGACGGGCAACTCGAGCGATTCGATCAGTTCCACGAGTGCGGTGAGCGATTCGGCGTCGTCGACGTTGGCGGCACGATGCGCCGTCATCAAGATGAACTCGCCATCCGGAACGCCGTGCGCGGCGCGCACGGCGACCGGATCAACCGCGTCACGCATCCGCAAGACGACGTCCCCCATCACGTCGCCGGTGATCACGACATCGCCGATCACGCCCTCGCGCGCGAGATTGACCGAGGCGGATTCGGCCGGTGTCATCAACAACGATCCCAAGGCGTCGCAGACGACCCGGTTGACCTCCTCCGGCATCGACCGATCGAACGAGCGCAAGCCGGCTTCGACGTGCGCGAGCGGGACGTTGTTCTGAACCGCCGCCAACGCACCGGCCAGCGTCGAATTGGTGTCTCCGTAGACGAGGACCACGTCTGGGTCGTACTCGGCGATCAGCGGGGCGAGGGCCTCGAGCATCCGGCTGGTCTGCGAACTGTTCGATCCGCCGGCGATGCCGAGGTCGACGTCGGGTGCCGGAAGCCGCAGCTGGTCGAAGAAGATTTCCGAGAGTTCACGGTCGTGGTGTTGCCCCGTGTGTATGAGCGTCTCGGTGTGGTCGGCGCGCAGCAACGGGCTGACGGCTGCCAGCTTGACGAACTGTGGGCGGTTCCCGATGATCGTGAGTACGTGCATCGCGTGATTGGTTTGGTGCGCCGGCGGGCCGGCAGCGCTCTAGTTGGAGTTCGCTGAACTCGCGGCGAGTCTTGCCTGCACCGCTTCGGAGTAGACCTTCTGCGCGCTCACGGTCAGCGGTCCGGGGACCGTGTAACGCGTGCCCTCGATCTCACTGACCGCCTGGATCTCGCGCACGCTTGAACAGAGGAAGGCCTCGGTCGCAGACTCCAGCTCTTCACGCTTTGTGTGTCTTTCGTCCACCTCGAAGTGCTCCATCAGCACCGCCCGCGTGATCGAGGCGAGAATCCCCTCCGACAGCGGCGGCGTGACCAGTGTCCCCCCGTCCGGCGACCAGAACAACGAGGCCGTCGGCGATTCGAGCACTGTCCCCTCTGGCGAGACCAGCAGCGACTCGTCATACCCGCGCTCCTGCGCGACCCGGTTGGCCAGCATATTTGCTGCGTAACTGAGCGTCTTGAAACCGTCGAGCACAATCGAGGGTTGATATTCCACATACGCCAGCCGCACCGATGCCGGGAACGACGGCATCGTCTCCGACATCACCACCCGATGTCCGCCACGAGTGACGACGATCCGAATCCCGTAAGTGTCCTCGCCACGGGCCGCGATTACCGCAGCAACATCTGCCTCAATCGCCCGCAGGTCAATCTCCGGCAGTCGAATCCCTTGGGCAGAGTGCAGAAGCCGCCGCATGTGCTCCTCCATCCCAAAAGGCTGCCCGCCATACACACGAAACACTTCAAAAACGCCATCCCCCCGAAGAAACCCGGGGTCCGTTGCCGGCACCGATGCCTCTTTGGATGGCGCAACAACGCCATCCACCGCCACAAACTCTTGGGTCGCGCCCACTTCCCCCGCAGTCATATAGCGACCCACCTTTCTCCTTCAGCCACCTAGCAACCCGATCATTTCGGCGCGTATTGGCGATTCTGGCAAGGACGCAGGGTGCGTAGCGTGCTCCCGCACGTGAGCGCCCGAAGGACGCTGCCAGAACCGTCCATACGCGCCGAAATGGGCCATGAAGGAATCGAACCTTCAACCTTGGGATTAAGAGTCCCCTGCTCTGCCAATTGAGCTAATGGCCCGTGCACCCACAAGGGTAGTGAACGAGTTTTGCCAATCACCCGCGGCGCAATCCCGCGGGCAGAGGCCTGTTGGGCCGAACTACTGGGCCGGAACCACTGGGCCGAACTACTGGGCCGGAGCGCCGCCGGCCGGAGCGCCGGCGCCGCCGAACGGGTTGCCGACCTGCCCGGGACCGGTGTTCTGCTGTTGCGCGGCGAACTGCTCTTGGATCTGCTGTTGGATCTTCTCGCCTTGTTCCTTCGCGAGTTTGCGCAGTTCGGCGATGTTCGCCTTGACTTCCTCGATCTGATCTGGCGTCGCAAGCTCTTCGGCCTTCAGCGCCGCCGCGTCTCCGACGCGGCTGTCGCCTGCCGACAACGCGAACTGCATCAAGGCTATGTACGCAGCGGCGTTCGGTTCGACATCAGCTGCGATCGTCTGCGCCTTGGTGGCACCCTTGAAATCTTCAAGCGCGACGTACGCGTTGACCGCTGAGTTGACAGTGGTCGTGTCGATGTCGTCGGTCAGCTTGTCGTACGTCTCCCAGTCCTTGACCAGCAGTCGCAGCTGCACCTTGCCGTCTTCTTCAAACTCGGCCTTCTCGTCGTCGAAGAACGAGCTGGCGTAGATGAAACGATCGGCGATCAGGTTCTCGCGCGCCTTGACATCCTTCGGCTTGGCCTGAACCTGTTTGAGGCTGTTTTCGACGGCCTTCTTGTACTCACCGTCGCCGGAGCTGTTGGTGAAGAGATCGGCCAGTCCGCCGTTGACGTTGGAGCCAACTCCGAACAGCACGAGACCCCCGCCGAGCAAAATTGCTAGCGCGAGATAAATCCCCTTGACGGCGGTCTTCCGTCTCCCCTGTAGATCGAACAGCATCCCGGCCGGAAAAGTTACCGCACCGGAGGGGTCGAGTCGGTGGAATCGCCCGACTTAACCGGAGCTTCACCCGTGGAAATCAGCGGTGAGGGCTTGCCCCACCAGACCGCCAGCCAGATGCTGGCCTCGAACAACAGCAGCAACGGGACCATCGAAATCAGCATCGTGACCGGGTCGGTGCCCGGCAACAGCATCGCCACGACGGCGATCACGAGCACCGCGTAGCGCCGGTTTTGACGCAGTTGCGCGGGGCTAACCAGCCCGATGCGCGACGCAATCAAGATCGCCAGCGGCATCTCGAACAGCATTCCCATCGACAGCGCGGTCATGCCGAAGAAGGAGTAATAGTCCTTCGCACGCACCAAGATGTTGAACTGGTCGTCGTTGAATCCGAGCAAGAACTTCACGGCGGCCGGGATCACCACGACGTACGCGAACGCAACTCCGGCGAAGAACAGCACGGGGGTCAACACCAGCAACGGAGTCGCGACTTTGCGCTCCTGCTCGCTGAACGCCGGGATCACGAAGGCGTAGAGGTGCCAGAGGATCAACGGCAGCGTGACGATCAGCGCCGCGTACATCGAGACCGTCAACGTCGACATGAACGCCTCGGAGACACCGAAGGTGGCCGGCACCTTGTCGTCGGGCAGCGGTTTGTTGATGAAGTCGAGAATCTCCTGGTTCTGCCAGAAGGCAACGGCCAGCACGGCGACGAACGCGGCGGCGACCGTCAGCATGCGCGTGCGCAGTTCGTCGAGGTGTTCGACGACGCTGAGCTCCTGCTCGTGGCTGACCGGGCGCAATCGTTTCTGAGCCATCGTCAGAGATTGTGGCGGGTCACGGAGCGAGCTGGGCGGCGATCACGCGAGGCGTCGCGAGGGGCTGGGCGAGGGAGTGGGGTCAGGCGTCGGTCGTCGAAGACGATTCAGACTTCTGCGGCTCAGACTCGACCGGCGTCGCGGATGCAGACGAACCAGTGTTGAGCTCACGCGGCGGCTCGTCATCGTCGTCGTTGTCACCGCTGATCGATCCGCGGAACTCGCGAATGCCGTTGCCGAGCGAACGACCGAGCTCGGGCAGTCGCTTGGGGCCGAAGATCAGCAGCGCCAAGGCGAGGACAACGATGATTTCGAGAGGACCAATGTTTGGCATGTTCTAGAACTCCTGGGTTGTCGCCACTGCCTCGTGAGGCGCGAGCGGGGAGACCCTTTTTTGGATACTACTTGGCGAAGTTGAGGTGAAAGCTGCTGGGCGTCGGCTCGGACTGACCCTGATACTTGCTGGTCATGCCGTCGCCGCCGTAGGGCGTCTCGACGGGGCGGTCCATCCGCATAAAGGAGATCTGGCCGATCGGCATGCCGTAGTAGATCGTGATCGGCAGGTTGGCGACGTTTGAGAGCTCGAGCGTGAGATTGCCCGAGAAACCGCTGTCGACAAACCCGGCCGTCGAGTGGATCAACAGACCCAAGCGGCCGAGCGAACTCTTGCCTTCAAGCCGCGCGACCAGGTCGTTCGGGATCGTCACACGTTCGAGCGTCTGACCGAGCACGAACTCGCCCGGGTGAAGGATGAACGGCTCATCGCCCTCGACGGTTACGAGCTCGGTGAGATCGTCCATCGGCTTGCGCACATCGATGTAGGGATGGCGCGCGTTGTGGAAGACACGAAACAGCCGGTCGACGCGCAGGTCGACGCTGGAGGGCTGAACATTGCCCACTTCGTAGGGATCGATGACTATCCGTCCAGCCTCGATCTCTTGCTTGATTGTTCCGTCGCTGAGAACCATCGGATCCGCAGTCTACGCGGTCTGCAAGCGGGTAAATGGCCGCCGAGATAAGTGACTTAACGGTCGCTTGGCCGGCGAACCGACGATTACCTGTTTCTAGCTCTCAAGTACCCCGTCAGCCGCGCCGATACTTCGTTCGACTTCCCCAGTAACGATCATGAACTCACGCGAAGACAAGACAAGCAAGCAAGCGGCCCGCCGCCCGAAGGTCGAGAGCGCCAAGCTCGCCGACCAGATCGCGCGGACCCTTGAGGACGTCGCGCACTGCCCCGACTGCGAGTGCGACATGGTCTACCCGATCGACTGGGAACAGGCCGACGGCAACCACTGGCGCGTAACGCTGCGCTGCCCGAACTGCGAAGACGTCACTCAAGGCGTCATGGGCGAGGACCTGATCGAAAAGTTTGACTGCGCGCTCGACCGCGGAACCGACTCGCTGGTTCGCGACCTGCGCAACCTGACCTACGCCAACATGGCGACCGAGATCAACTCGTTCGTCTCGGCACTCGACGGCGACTACCTGCTGCCGGAAGATTTCTAAAGCTTCGTAGACCCTCCCCCCAGGGACGACGAGATGGAAAAAGAGCCGGCCGAGAGGTCGGCTCTTTTTTTGCCTGTTTACTTCGACCGAGCAACTGCCTGATCGGCGATCGAGGCGAGCATCGCGCGCTCGGCGACGCCGATGGTGTCGGCCAGTAGGGCTTTGGCGTCGGCTACCAGGGTGCGGGCCTCTTCAAGCACGACGTCCGGCGAACCGGTGGCTGCGATGCGGTCACAGGCAGCGCTGGCCTGCTCAGGAGTTTCGATCGCACGCAGGTCGAGCTCGCGTAGTGAGGGGTCGCGTTCGGCCGCGACGATCAGGGGGAGATTGACGGTGCCGTCGAGCAGGTCGGCGCCGCGGGTCTTGCCGGTCTGCTCGGTTGTGGCGACGACGTCGAGCACGTCGTCGGCCAACTGGAATGCAAGTCCGACCTTCGCGCCGAACTCGGCGAGAGTGTCGGCCAGCTGTGGGCGACCGCCGGCGTGGGCGCCGAGGCGAGCGGCCGCTTCGAACAGGCGGGCGGTCTTGAGCGTGCAGCGGAGGATGTAGCGCTCGCGCGATACCGAGGCGTTCCAGGCGTCTTCGCGCTGGAGGAGCTCGCCGCGCGCCAGGCCGGAGCTGGCGTCGGAGAGAGCGCGAACCTGTTCCGGATCGCCCGACTTCGTCAGCTCTTCGAAAGCAAGCGCGAACAACATGTCGCCCGTCGTGATCGCCGCGTCACGACCGTGTGACGCATAGACCGTCGGCCGACCGCGGCGCAAGGCAGCGTCGTCCAAAACGTCGTCGTGTACCAGCGTCGCCATATGGACAAGCTCCACTGCAGCGGCAGCTCGGAACAATGCCTCGGCCTGCTCCGGCGTGGCACCCTCGATCGCGCCACACATCAAAACCAACAGCGGGCGCAGCCGCTTGCCACCTGCGCGCAACGTGATCAGACCCGGCTCGGCGGCTACCGGGTCGCGAACCTCGACGATCTCGTTGAGACGTTGCTCGACATCGACCAGACGAGTCGTGACCCGCTCGCCGACGGTTTCGACCAGCGCCTGAAACGCGCGGGTGTCGCTCACTTCACCGTGGCGTGATGAATCGTGATGATGCCGCCGGCCGTGGCCGTCCAGCGCACGTCGGTTGTGCCAGCGCGTTCGAGCGAACCGGCGAGCTGCTTAGGACCGGCGAAGCGCTTGACCGAGTTAGGCAGGTACGTGTAGGCACTGTCCTCACCGCCGAACTTTCCAAGCACTGGCACGATGCGATCGAACCAGAGGCTGTAGAAGAACGCGAGCGGCTGCTTCTGCGGCTGCGAGATCTCGAGGATCACAAAGCGACCGCCGGGCTTGACCACGCGTGCCATCTCGCGCAGGCCGCGATCGAGATCAGAGAAGTTACGTACGCCGAAACCAACGGTGACGGCGTCGAAGGTGTTGTCGTCATAAGGAAGCTCGAGCGCGTTAGCTGCCTCGAAGACAAGCTCTGCGTCGACGCCTGCGAGTTGCTCGGCCTGCTTCTCTCGAGCGACCGCGAGCATCTCTGCGGAGAAGTCGGCGCCGGTGACACTGCCGCCCGGTGCGACGCGGCGTGCCAGTTCGAAAGCGAGGTCGCCGGTCCCGGTTGCCACGTCGAGCACGTGATTGCCCGGACCGACCCGCGCTAGATCAGCTGCGCGTTCGCGCCACTTGTCGTGAAGACCGGCAGTCATCACGGAGTTGAGTAGGTCGTAGCGGTTGGCGATGCGGTCGAACATCGCCTGAACCTGCTCTTCGGGCAGCGTGCCCTTGGTCGCAGCCTGGTTGGTCATGTTGCGCAGCCTAGCCCGAAACCGGGGCGTGCGGAGATCTAACGCAGCTGGCCGAGAAAATCGACGAGCGCCGTCTTTTGGTCGGCCGGCATGTCTTTGAAGCTCGGCATCGGCAGGGTCGGGTTATTGAGTGTGCGCTCAATCGCCTGTTTGGGCAGACGGGCACCGATCTTCGTGAGGTTCGGACCGGGTCCGTCGTTGCCGTTCTCGCCGAACTTGTGGCAGCCGAGGCAGCCAGTGTTGGCAGCGACTTCCTTGCCGTAGGCGACATCTTCAGGGACTTCCATGTCGATCTCGGTCGGCGAACCGGCGAACGCGCCGAGCAGCGAGAGGTAAGTCATTGCGGCGATCGTCAGGAACATCGCTCCCATCGCGATCGGACGACGCTGCGGGCGGCGCTCAGGGCTGCGGTCGTAGAACGGCAGCAGGACGAGCAGGCCGAGTGCGATGTTCGGAATACCGAGCGTCGCGACGAACACGAGCTCCGGCGGCTTGATCACGCGCAGCAGCTCGAAGAGGAAGAAGAAGTACCACTCCGGACGCGGCACGTAAGTGGTGGTGGTCGGGTCGGCCTTCGGGCCGAGCTCGGCGCCGAGGATCAGCGACATCAGGACGATCACGATCAGCACGACGCACGCCATCAGGCTGTCCTTGGCGACGGCGTACGGGAAGAACGGCTTGCCTGCGTTCTTCAGCTCGCTGTATTCGCGGAGATACTGCTCTTTTTGCTTGGCGTCCATGTGCGGTGCCTAGATCCGCTCTTGATCGATCTTCTTGGGTTTCGGTTTGACCCACGGCGGCGCAGTGGTCCCAAGCTTCGAGACCAAATAGATATGCACGCCGATCAGTGCCCCGATCAAGCCGGGCACGAGCATCATGTGGATCGCATAGAAACGTGAAAGTGTGGTCGCCCCGAACTCCGTGCCGCCGCGCAGAATGTCGGCGAGGTACGGACCGACGATCGGGCCGGTGCCGTTGAGGTTGATTCCGACGATCGACGCCCAGTAGGAACGTTGGTCGAAGGGCAGCAGGTAGCCGGTGAATCCCATCAGCATGGTCATCATCAGCAGCAAAACGCCGACAACCCAGTTGAGCTCACGCGGGTACTTGTAGGCACCGAAAACGAATGTGCGACCCATATGCACGAACAGCAGGACGGTCATCACGGTGGCGCCCCACTTGTGCATGCCGTGCACGAACTCGCCGAGGAAGACTTCGTTGTTGATGTAGCGCACCGACTCGTAAGCGCGGACCGGGTCGGGGTTGTAATACATCGCCAAAAAGACGCCGGTGAATGCCTGGCTGATGAAGGCGAACATCGTCGCCGAGCCGAGCGTGTACCACCAGTTGGTGCCCTTGGGTACCTTGCGGAAGAGGAATCCGCGTAAAAAGCCTGATCCTGATGTGCGCTCGTCGATCCAGGCGACGACGCTGGTGCCACCTTCGACGGCGGCGTCGCCGATCGTGGCGTCGTTGGTCTTGCCCGGGGTCGGCGACTTGCGCAGAAGCGCCGGGAGCAGGCCTTGCGGCGGTTTCGGCAGCTTCGAGACCGGGGTCTTGAGCGGGTTGGGAAGTTTTGGCTTGCTTGGCATGATCGGCAACTAGGCCCTAGGTAGTCGGGCGCGGCGGGTAGAGGATCTGCCAGAGACCGTCGACGTGCTGGCCGGGGTCGCGAGTCGAGACGCGCTCGAGCTGAGAGTTGACGCTGAAGCGTTCCCCGATCAGCACGCGGCCGTTCTTGACGTAGGTCTCGAAACGGTCGAGTGGGCGCACCGGCGGGCCACCGGTGACTTCGCCCTCGTCGCCGTAGGTGCCGCCGTGGCACGGGCAGATGAAGGAGCGGGCGGCCTCGATGTATCGAACCGGGCAGCCGAGGTGGGCGCAGCGGGTCGAGATCGCGATGTAGGGCCAGGGCTGACGCTTGGAAGGCTTGGCGTTGGTGCGCATGTAGATCAGCGTCTTGCCGGCTTCACCGATGCCGGCCATCAATGTGGCGACTACCGGCGTGTAGGTCTCGGGGTTGAAGTCCTTCTCGGAACCGACGTCGAGCAACGCGCGATGCTCGGTCTTCTCGAAGATCGGGCCGAGCGCGAAGCCGAGCGATGGCAGCGCGAAGAGCGCTGAAGCGACGCCACCAGCCGCGAGGCCGACGGTCGTCATGAAGCCACGACGCGTGACCGTCTCGCCCTCGAATGCACCTGGCCAACCGCGGTCGGCGGTGAACTTGGACTTCGCGCTGTCTGTCCTTTTGGTGTCTGTCTCCGGGGGCATGTTTGAGCGGGCTTTAGGCCGCCGAACCATCCGGCTCGGGGGCGGCTGAACCGGGCGCAAGCATAGCCAATGACGACGCCCACAAATTGTCGGCGCGAGCGGGATCGCCGACCGCGTGCGCTTCCGCACAACCCGCGATCAGACTGGCCAACGTGGCGACGGCCTCGGTGTCGCCGTTGTCGGCGAGCGCGGCGAGACCGGCCGCGTACATCCGGTCGCCCGCGAGCAACGCGAGATCGGCGTCTTCGAACTCGTAGTAGCGCGGCCTCGCGTAATGCAGGAGATAACCCTCGCGAACGACTTCGGCGGCGGCGATACGCAAGCTCGGGGCGTTCTCGATCGCGACGGGCGCATAGGAGCTGCGACAGTCGGCGAGTAGGCGATCGGCCGGCAGCAGTTCGGCGAACGCGGTCACGCTGACGCGACCTCTTTGAAGGCAGCCGCCGCAGCTTGAAGCGTGCGTTCGATCGCGGCGTCGTCGTGGACGAGCGAGACAAACCAGGCCTCGAACTGTGACGGCGGTGCGTAGACACCGCGGTCGAGCAACGCGCGGCACCACGCTGCGTGAGCGTCGAGATCGCAGGCCTTGGCCTCTGTGTAATTGGTCGGTGCCCGATCTGCAAAGAAGACAGTCAGCAGGCCGCATGCCTCGGTCACCTGGACCGGCACGTCGGCAGCCGCGGCCGCGTCGATCAGGCCAAGCGCGAGTTCGGTGGTGCGACGGGCGAGTCGCACGTACGCGTCGTCGTCGAGTTGGCGAAGCGTCGCGAGGCCGGCGGCCATCGCGAGTGGGTTGCCCGAAAGCGTGCCGGCTTGGTAGACGTTGCCTGCGGGCGAGATGTTGTTCATCAGTTCGCGCGACCCGGCATAGGCGGCCGCGGGCAGTCCGCCACCGACGATCTTGCCGAGGATTGTCAGGTCGGGCAGCAGGCCGGCGTTGGCCTGCCAGCCGCCGCGTCCAACGCGAAACCCGGTGATCACTTCGTCGAAGACCAACAGCGCGCCGTTGGCGTCGGCTAGCTCGCGCATCAGCTCGAGAAAACCGGGTGCCGGCGGTACGAGACCGATGTTCGCGGCAGCCGGTTCGGCCATCAACGCGGCGAAGTCGTGTTCGCTGCAAGCGGCGCGCAGCGCATCGGGATCGTTCCACTCAACGACGACTGTGTCGGCGGCGGCGGCATCGGTCACGCCGGGACTGCCGGGGACGGCGAGCGTCGCCAGTCCGGACCCTGCGTCGACGAGCAGCGCGTCGCTGTGGCCGTGATAGGCGCCAGCGAATTTGAGGATCTTGTCGCGACCGGTCGCCGCGCGTGCGAGGCGCACGACTGACATTCCCGCCTCGGTACCCGAGGACGTCATCCGCACCATCTCGACGCTCGGGATCCGGGCGGCGATCTCTTCAGCCAGTTCGACCTCGGCCTCGACTGGCGCGCCGTAAGACGTGCCGCGAGTCGCTGCTTCGCGCACGGCCTCGATCGTCGCCGGATCGGCGTGTCCGAGGATCAACGGTCCCCACGAGCAGACGTAGTCGATAAAGACGTTGCCGTCAACGTCCGTCAGTTCGAAGCCGGAGCCGCGCTTGATGAAAAGCGGGTCGCGGCCGATCGACCGCATCGCGCGGACCGGTGAGTTGACGCCGCCGGGCAGAACGCTGACGGCGCGCTCGTACAACTCGGCGGAGCGACTTACAGCCAGCGTGCTTCCCACTCGGCGTACTCCGGCGTGAAGTAGCGCAGGCGAATCTTCTTGAACTCAGTCGAGGAGTAGAGCGTCGAGCGTTCGTGGATGCCCGTGTCCTCGGCGATCTGATCGAGGATCTGATCGCACTCCTCTTTCGAACGGCCGTGAGCCATCGTGAAGACGCTGTAAGGCCAGTCTTCGTAGGTCGGACGCTGGTAACAGTGGGAGATGCCACGGAACGACGCCATCTGCGGACCGATCGTCGCGATCTGGTCTTCCGGAACCTTCCAGACGCCCATGCCGTTAGCGCTAAAACCGGCGCGGCGGTGGAAGAGAATTCCCGCGACGCGGCGCAGCAGGCCGCGGTCGATCATCGAGTTGCAGTGATCGAAGAGTTGTTGAGTGGAGATACCGAGCGCTTCGGCCGCCGGGGCGTACGGGTTCTCGATCACCGGCAGGCTGCCCTGCAGGTGCTCGATCACGGCGTAGTCGAGTGGCGTCAGGTCGATCGCGGCGATCGGCCGCTCCTTGTTTTCGCCACCGGGGGCAGCAAGTGTCTCGGTGCCCTTCTCCATCTCGAGGTTCATGTTGATCTTGAACAGCCGCAGCGTCGGCAGTTGGCGGACGCTGGTGGCGCCGGACTCGCGCGCAAGCACTTCGAGCGTGCCTTCGAGACCGAGCATTGAGTCGGGCGGGGTGGCGATCGTGAACCAGAGGTTGAAGTCGTGGTTGCGCAGGTAGTTGTGACTGACGCCGGGGTGTTCGTTGATCACCTTGGCGGCGCGGTGTGGATTCTCCGGGTCGACGCTGGCGGCGACAAGCATCGACTCGTACCCGAGCGCGCGGGTGTCGAAGATCGGCGTGATCTCGCGGATGATCCGATCGTCGAGCAGTTCCTGTGTGCGGGTCAGCACCCAGTCGAGCTCGGCGCCCATCGCGGCGGCGACGCTGGCGAACGGGGCATCGTCGATCGGGAACGAACTTTGCAGCAGATTCAGTAGCTGTTTGTCGCGCTCGTCGAGCGGAATCGCAGCGCCGTCTTTGCGCTCACGGAGTTTCGGCTGACCGCGACCGGTGCCGATCGGCTTAGTGCCGTCAGGTAGCGACTCTGCCCCTTGCGGCTGGGCGTCAGGTTTTGCCGTTACTGGTTCCAACTTGCGAAGTCCTTGGCGTGGTAGGTGATGATGATGTCCGCGCCCGCACGACGCAGAGAGAGCAGTGCTTCCGTGACTGCGGCCCGCTCGTCAAGGTAGCCGCTGGCGACAGCGGCCTTCAGCATCGAGTACTCGCCGCTGACGTTGTACGCGGCCACCGGGGTGTCGATCGCGTCGCGTACTCGACGGATTACGTCGAGGTATGGCAGGCCGGGTTTGACCATCACGATGTCGGCGCCTTCCTGCACGTCGAGGATCGCCTCGCGGACGGCTTCGCGTGCGTTGGCAGGGTCCATTTGGTAGGTCCTGCGATCGCCGTGCGACGGCGTCGAATCGGCCGCCTCGCGGAATGGGCCGTAGAAGGCACTGGCGAACTTGGCGCTGTAGGCGATGATCGCTGTGCCGTCGAAATCCTCTTCGTCTAGCGCTTGGCGCATCGTGCCGACGCGGCCGTCCATCATGTCGCTCGGCGCCACGGCGTCGGCGCCGGCGGCGGCGTGTGAGATCGCGGTGCGGGCGAGCAGCTCGTTGGTCTCGTCGTTGTCGATGTCGCCGGCATGGTCGAGCACGCCGCAGTGGCCGTGCGTCGTGTAGGCACAGAGACAGACGTCGGTGATGACAGTCAGGTCGGGCGTGTTGGCCTTGATTGCGGTGACGGCACGCTGGACCGGGCCGTCGGGATCCCATGCCGACGATCCCTCCTCGTCCTTCTGATCAGGAATGCCAAAGAGGAGCACGGCAGCGATGCCGAGCTTGTGCAGGTCGGCGGCTTCCGCGACCGCGCGATCGACGCTCACGTGAGCGATGCCGGGCATCGACGCGATCGGCTCGGTGCGTGACTCGCCGCTGATCACAAACAGCGGTTGAACGAGATTCGCCGGCGAGAGGTCGGTCTCGCGCACGAGACTGCGAATGCCACGCGTCCTGCGCAGCCGGCGCAGGCGGGTTGCGGGAAAAGCCATACGTGAAAGGTACCTGCCACGGAGCCCGATGCGACCCGCGGCCGGGTCTCAACCGCATAGCTATGCGGTTTTCGGCCGCGAGGGTGACCCCTGCAACCGCTCAGGCTGCGGCGCGGCGTTTGATCGCGAGGCCGGCGACTGCGCTGTAGATGGCGACGAGCGCGAGCAGATGGATCCCGGGCGTGGCTGCGTCCTCACCGGGAGAAAGCCCGGCCTGGATCAGTTCAAGCGATGGTTTGAAGGGGAACGCCGAGTTGATCACCTGGATCGCCGAGAACAGCGAGTCGCCGACCGAGCCTTCGGGCACCAGCGCGGCGGCGGCCAACGGCAGGCCGAGCATGAAGGACGCCAGCGACGCGGCTCGCACGTCACCCGAAACCGCGCCGATCGCCACGCCGGCAGCACCGAAGCCGATCGATGCAGCGATGATCGCCGGCCACCACGCCCAGCCACGCTCCCAGCGGATGTCGACAAAGAAGCTGAAAGCCAGCACCATCACCGTCCCGACGACTAGGGCGCAGAGCCCGGCCAGCAGAATCTTCTCCGCGACGATCGTGCGACGGGCGACCAACCCGCGCAGCAGCCGCTGAAGCATCTGGTCCTCTTGTTCGTAGGCGAGCATTCCTGCGCCGAGCAGCAGGGCCACGAACATCGCCGAAACGCTGACTGCCACGGCGACCGCAAGCGACGGCAGCGATGAGTTCGTGCCGACCGGTTTCTCGGTCAGCCGGATCGGTTCGCCGACGCGATTGAGCAGGTCGTCGCTGTAGCCCGCGCCGATTCGCGCCAGCCGCGACGAAGCCGCGAGCTTCTCGACGTCAGCGCGTTGTTCTACCGGGATGTAGGGAAGTAATCGCGGGAGGATGTTCTCGCCCTCTTTGAGCCCGAGAATCTCGGAACTGCGACCGCCGACGCCGATCTTGCCGCCGTTGACGATGATGTCCAAATAGTCGAGCGCGACGCCGGAGAATCTTCGCGTCAGCTCTTTGTTGGTGTCGACGAGCAGTCCCTTGATCGTCGTCTCGACGTAGGCCTGTCTGACGGGATCGGAGTTGTCGAAGATCGCCTCGATGCGTCCTTGGGCGAGCGTCGACTCGAGCTGGTCGACGATGTCACGTGGGATCACGACCGCCGCCACCGCGTCGCCGGAGGTCACTTCGTCAACGGCGGCCTTGCGGTCTCTGACGTCGTAACCGTCGACGTTCTGGTAAAGCGAGCGGATCAGCTTGTCGAGTTCAAACTTCTTACCGCCGATCAGCAGAGTGCGTTCGTTGGCCGGGACCTGGTTGAAGATCGCCACGCGCGGCTTGGTCGGGGGCTTGCCGACGGCGAGTCCGATCAGGACCGCAACCAACGCCGGGTAAAGCGCGAGCAGGATCGCGATCGACGGCGTGCGACGAAGCAGCTTGAGATCTTTCGCGAGCAGGAAGCGCAGCTTCATTGCGGGCCTTGGGTCCAGGGCGGGAGCTCATCGTCTGCGCGTAGCGGTGAGTTCGATCGGTCGGTGGCGGCGGACACAACCGGCTCACCCCGCTCTCGGCGAACCTTGCGCAGAAAGTTGACGAACGCCAGCTCGAAGTGCTGACCGGGACCGATCCCCGCGGGGTCACCGTTGTAGAGCAGCTCTCCCCCGTCGAGCACGAGCACCCGGTTGGCATGTCCTTCGACCTCGCCGGCGCTGTGCGTGGAAAAGACGATCGCGATTCCCTGCGCCGCGAGCGATCCGAGCAGTTCCCAAAGGCGTTCACGCTGCAGAGGGTCGAGCGCCGCGCTCGGCTCGTCGAGCAGAAGCACGGCCGGATCGGCGATCAGTCCCATGCCGATGCTGAGCCGCTGGCGCATGCCGCCAGACAACTCTTCGGCGCGCGCATCGGCGCGGTCTGCCAGCTCGATGCGCTGGAGCATTCGGTCGACGGCCCCTTTGACGTCGGCGACCTTCTCGAGCTTCGCGAACAACCTGAGGTTCTCGCGAACTGTCAGCTTTCCGTAGGTCGCCGCACGCTGCGGCACCCAACCGAGTCGCGCACCGTGGTCGTCGACGATCCCGGAGTCGGCGGCCGTGACACCGGCGAGCATCGAGAGCAGCGTCGTCTTGCCAGCCCCGTTGGGACCGGCGATGGCGACGACTTCCCCTGCGTCGACCACGAACGAGACCTCATTCAATGCCGCCCGGTCGTCGTAGCGTTTGACGAGCGAGCGACCCTCCAGGACGGGCATGCGCGGCAGCATAACGGCGCAGGCCCTGTCGCGGGGCGGGTTGTGGAGCGGCTTGCTGAGCTGGTTGCACTGCCGCTGGCACCTAGACTGGCCGGATGCCGAAGATCCTCTTCATCGGTGACGTCGTGGCCGAGCCCGGGCGTCGGGCGTTGGCGGCGGTTCTCCCGCGACTGCGCGACGAGCACGAGCCTGACTTCATTGTCGTCAACGGCGAAAACGCGGCCGGCGGAATGGGCATCACGCCGAAGACCGCCGACGAGATTTTCGAGCTCGGAGCCGACGTGATCACGCTCGGCAACCACACCTACCGTCACCGCGAGGTCTACCCGTACCTCGACTCAGGCAAGCCGATCATTCGTTGCGCCAACCAGCATGCGTCCAACCCCGGCCGCGGCCACGTGATCGTCGAGAACGGGTCACTCAGACTGGGCGTGATCAACCTGATCGGCGTCTTCCACCTTGATCACGATGCCAACCCCTGGGAAACCGCCGGCAAGATCGTGCGTGAGATCAAGAGCGACTGCGATCTGATCCTCGTCGACTTCCACGCCGAGCTGACTAGCGAGAAGGTCGCGATGGGCTGGCACCTCGACGGGCGCGTGACCGCAGTCGTCGGTACGCACACTCACGTCCCAACCGCCGACGCGCGCGTCCTGCCCGGCGGCACCGCCTACTGCACCGACGTCGGCATGACCGGATCGCGCGCTGGCGTGATCGGCGTGATCAAGGAAGCAATCATCACGAAGCTACGTACTGGAATGCCGCAACGCTTCGACAGCGCGACGGGCGACGAGCACGTGATGGGTGTGCTGGTCGAAGCCGACCGCGACGGGCGTGCGACGGGCGTGACTCAGCTGATCATTGCGGCTGAGCTCTAAACGTTTCCGACCAGCGAGGCGAAGATCGCCAAGCTCAGCAGCACAACCAAGACGACCGCGAACACCGATATTGCTTGCCGCGCGGTCATCGTTCGCTGAACGACCACATCTTGTTGCCGATGAAGTTCAGTGGTGTGGCGCAGACGATCGCGATCGCCTGCGCGGGGAACTCGCCGATGCCGAGGTCGACGAGCGCGGCCAGCACCAAAAGGTTGAAGCCGAGTGCAACCAGACTGACGACGAAGAAACGCGCGGCCTGGAAGCCGGCGTGGCCGTCACGGGCCTTGAACGTCCAGTAGCGATTCCAGAGGAAGTTGTTGGTGACCGCGAAGACGAAGGCAACCACCGCGGCAATCAGGTAGTGCAGCTCCAGACCGCCGCGTGCCAACTCGTACGCGATCAGGTTGACGACGTAACCACTCGCGCCGACCGCGCCGAACTTGATGAGTTGGATCCAGTTGTGCGGATGGCGGACGCCGTGGCGGACACGAGTGTGCGCGCGGACGCGCGGTGCTCCGGCCGTCACTTCATCGTTAGACGGGTCAACGCTGGACGAGTGGTCTCCGGGCGCGGCTGGATCGATGATGGCTTCGTCGGCAGTCAGTTGGTCGGACACAGTCGATTGACTCTACCGGCGAGCACCGCTCACGCGGTCACGCGGCGGCAGGGTCAATCCCGAAGTGTTCGAGCACGAGCGAGTAGACATCGCCGATCGACCAGGCGCTTTGGTGCTCGCGCGCCTCACCTGTTCCGGTCACGACCAACTGCGCCGCGGAGTCGTCGACGTGCAGCGATCCGTGGGTGCCTCCACCGACGTGCGCGACCCCACCCCAGTCGAAAAACTCGCAGCCGATGCGCGGCGTAACGAGCACGTCGCCGATCCCGCCACAGTGCAGCGCCGACCATGTTCGGGCGAGCGCGTCGGGGTAGGTCGCGCTGACAATTTGATCGTCCGCGACAACCAGGTCGAGCGCGTCGAAATCGCCTTCGACGTCCCAGGTCGCGCCGCGCGAATCGGTGTAGGTGGTACCGGGAGCAAAACGCAGCTCGCTGTCGCCGAGCGTGACTGCGGCCTCGTCGCCTTGCAGCCAGATCACATGCTCGATCTTTTCCTGGTGCCTGAGATCACGAGTCAGTAGCGGCACTTCGACACCGCGACGGTCGGGATCGAGTAGGTAGATCGCGCCGAAGCGCGCGGCCGGGCTGACGGCCAGTTGGGCAGGCTTTGATCTGCGCATACCGCTGCGCGGCGGGGTGATCGTCCAGTCGGCGGCACCGAGCATGCCGAGCAGGTCCACGCCTTCCTCGACATGGCTGTGTGAGTGGTCCGACAGCACGATCACGGCGTGGTCCTCCATGAAAGCGCGATAGCCGCCGTAAGCATCGATCACCTTTTGAATCTGTTCGTCGGCGTGCGCGATCGAGACCGGCTGGGCATCGGGGCCCTCGCGATGCGAGTAGTTGTCGTTGTCGGGCAGCGACAACAGCATGAAGTCGTAGGCCTCGGCGGCGATCATCGCCAGCGCCGCGCAGCTGGCGTGCTGGTCGCGCCGACCCGGGATACCGAAACTGCTGCGGCAGCCGCTGCCGAGCGAATCGAAGATGTCGCCGTAAACCAACTGGCTCGGGCCGTACCCGACGCGCGACATACCGGTTACGCCGGCGATCCGACCAGGCATGCCGGTACCGACAAACTCGTGCTTGTGCGGTCCGCGATAAATCATGTAGGTCGTGCAGGCAGAGCGAACACCGTTCGCCTCAAGTCGCTCGAAGAACGTCGGCGTGTCGCGGCTGAGATGCTCCTCGTTGATCCTGTAGACGAGGTCCTTGAGCACTGTGATCACGCCCGACTTACGTGCCGCCGAAAAGCTGATGCCGTAGTCGACGTAGCGCTGCTCACCGCGGTGATACCAGTGCATCGACGGCACGCCGTGCTTGTCGGGGCCGGTGCCGGTGGTGATCATCGAGGTCGCGACGGGTGTCAGCGACGGGAAAGATGAGATGCATTCGCCACTGCTGTAACCGTCGCGGACGAGCCGCGCCAAGGTCGGAGCGACACCGGCCGAGATCGCCTGCTGCAGCGCGGCGGGCTTCATGCCATCGATCACCGCAACTACAAGCTTTTTCAAGAGAGGTTGCTCACTCGCAAGATTCAGCGCAGGATGCGCAGGCCTTCGTGCTTCTTAGTGTCGCGTCTGCGCGCGCCAACCAGCACGAAGACAGCGAGTATCGGCAGAATCAGTCCGGTCGGCGGGACCAGCAACGTCAGCGCGGCTGCCGTGATCGTTGCCAGATCGACTGCGACGGCGAGCAC
>JBASTN010000155.1:0-8186 GCA_049274915.1 Solirubrobacterales bacterium | reverse complement strand
TCGGTCACGCCGCCATCTCCTCGGCGCGGGCGAGAATGTCGTCGCCACCGGCCGCCCGAATGCGTTGTGCCAGCAGGTGGCCGAGCAGCGCCGGTTCGCTCGCGAGCCCGCTGACCTCGTCTTCGATGAAGGTCGATCCATCGGGCAGTCCGAGCCAACCGCGCACCGTCAACCGATCTTTGCCGTCGGTGCCTGCGCCGGGCGTGACCACCGCGCGTACGCCCAGCGGGGTGCTGCAGCCGGCGGCCAGACCTGCGGCCGCTGCACGTTCGGCCGTCAGTTCACGTTGCGCGACGGTATCGCTCAACCCGCCGACGATCGTGGTCGTCGTCAAGTCGATGTCGCGCACCTGTAGCGCCAAGCAGCCCTGCCCGGGTGCCGGCACAAAGTCGAGCTGCCCACGCGCGATGTCGCCACCGGCGCCGAGCCGCTCAAGCCCGGCCGAGGCGAGCACGATCGCGTCGTAGCCGCCGCCGTCGAGCTTGCCCAGGCGGGTGTCGATATTCCCGCGCAACGGCTCGACACGCAGATCCGGCCGTGCCGCCAACAGCTGCGCCGACCGCCGCAAGGAACTCGTGCCGACAACCGCGCCTTCACGTAGCGCCGCCAGCGATCCCGCACCGCAAAGCGAGTCAGTCGGATCAACACGCGGCGGGACAGCAACAATCCTCAGGCCCGGCGACTCCTCGCCCGGCACGTCCTTGGCAGAGTGCACCGCTAGGTCGATCTCTTCGCTGCGCAGCTGCTGTTCGATCGAGCTGACGTAACGCGATTTGTCGCCCGCCGACGAATCGTCAGTCGCGATCACCACGACTTCGACATTCAGCGATGGGTCGAGCGCGCGCAGCGCATCGACGACGTGGCCGGTCTGAGCCAGGGCCAGTTTTGAGCCACGCGTGCCTACCCGCAGCATCTTCTGCGCCGTACCGCCCTAGCTCCTGCGGGCGTTGCCGCGCCCGCGGTGTTCGTCGAGCGATCGCACCTCTGCGGGCTTGCCCTCAGGATCGTCGCTCGACGGGTCGAGTCCAAACAGCTCACGCAACGTGTGGATGTAGGCGTACGAGTCGTCATCGCCGCTCGACTTCTTCAGGCGCATCGTCGGTTCGTGCAGGATGCGGTTGACGATCGCGCGCGACATCGCGTCGATGCGCTCGCGGTCGGTCTCTGAAAGCGAGTCGAACTTGCCGAGATTCTCACGCACGACCTGCTCGGCGATCGTCTCTGCGTGTTGGCGCAGGGCGCTGACGGTCGGCAGCACATCGAGGTTGGTCATCCAACGTGCAAAGCGCTCGTTCTCTTGATTAACGATCGTCTCGGCCTTGGTTGCTTCGCCGCGGCGAACGCTGAGATTGCGATCGATCGCGCGTTGCAGATCGTCCATGTCGAAGTAGGTGACGCCGTCGATGTCGCCGACCGCCGGGTCGATGTCCCGCGGGACAGCAATGTCGATCATCAACAGCGCGCGGTGGCCTCGCTGTTGCATGACCAGCTCGATCTCGTCGACCCCGATCAACTGGTGCGGCGAGCCCGTTGAACTGAGCACGATGTCGGTGTTGAGCAGTTCTTCTGGCAGCGAGTCGAAGCGCACCGCCTTGCCGCCGTAACGCTTCGCGACGCCGATCGCGCGGTCGTAGCGGCGGTTGGCGACGAATACAGTCTCGACCCCGGCGTCACTGAGTGCGCGTGCCGTCAGTTCGCCGTTGCCGCCAGCGCCGATCACCAGCGTGCGGTGGTTAGACAGATCGCCGAGCGTCTCGCGCGCCAGTTCGACGGCGGTGCTCGAGACACTGGTTTTGAGCGAGCCGATTCCGGTCTCGGTGCGAACACGTTTGCCGGTGGCGATCGCGTCGCGGAAGAGCTTGTTGCTGATCGGTCCGGTGACACCTTCGACCAGAGCCAGTTCGTAGGCACGCTTGACCTGCCCGAGTACCTCGGTCTCACCGACGATCATCGAGTCGAGCCCGGCGGTCACGCACATCAAGTGGCGGACCATCTCTTCGCCGCGGTAGGTGTAGAGGCGCTCGATCAGTTCGGTTGGGCGGATTCCGGCGTGGCGGGTCAGCTCGGCAAGCGCCAACGTTTCGGCCTCGACCGGCTCGTTTACGACGAAGTACAGCTCGGTGCGGTTGCACGTGCTGATCGCGACCGCCTCGTGAATGACCTCGTGACTGTGCAGATCGTGAAGCACGCTCGTCGCCTGACCCTCGGAGAGGGCAAGCCGCTCCCGCAGCGCGACAGGCGCGGTCTTGTGCGAGATCCCTATGGCAAGTAGTTCGGTCATTGATTACTGCACTTTTGATTACTGCGCCTTGTGGGCGCGATTGTCGCTGCTGGCCTAAATATGGGGGTGGCCGCGCGACGAGTTCCTAGATCAAAAGATACGCGCTCCAGCGGGTTGGTTACACGACTCGCAGGGTGCTGGCCGGAGATCGCAACCTCGCCTGCCGCGAAGCGACTACTGCTTGCGGTCGCGCACCTGCTCGAGGATCTCCCCGAGCGAGCGCTGCATGTTGACCAACTTGACGGCCATGATGCCGACGTAGATCAACAGCAAGATGACGAATACGCCGTATGCGGCGGCTACGTAGCCGCCTGCTTCAGCTAAGGGAATGTTCATGAAGACAACTCCGCGCGCAGTTTGCCGAGGCGCATCGAGACGCTCTTGGCGGTCAGTTCGAACTTCCAGAGTGCCATCCACAGCAGCGCGAAACCGAGCAGGGCGACGTAGAAGGTGATCTGCATCTCCGACGGCATCGCGCCGCCGGTCGTGCTCAGCACGCGCGGGTGCACGAGCGACTCTGCGAGTCGCACGGCGATGAAGTTAAGCGGCACGAAGGCGCCGCAGACGATCGCGTATACCGCGGCGCTCTGCGACTGCTTCTCAGGATCCTCGATCGCGAAGCGCATCGGTTGGTAGATCGCGTAAAGCAGGAAGACGATCAAAAACGAGACGAGCGTCGGCTCTTTCCATTCCCACCAAACGCCCCAAGCGGTCTTCGCCCAGATCGCACCGGTGATCAGCACGCCGACACCGAGAATCAGACTGAGGTGGATCGCGACGTAGGAGCGCAAGTCCCATGCGCTGTCGCGGGTACGTAGGTACTGGATCGCCATGACACCACCGGCGACAAAGCCGGACAGCGCGACGATTGCCATCGGCACATGCAGGAAGAAGATCTTCTGGCGGAAGCCCTGATCGGCGTCTTCGGGAGCCCAGCCGAACACCAAAAACGCCGCAATCGCAAGCACGATCACGGAGGCGAAGGCGTAAAAGACCAGGTGCTTCGAGAATGCGTCGGCGCTCGGCTTACCCCCGCTGGGCGAACCGCCCGAACGGCTAGAAAAGAATCGTGAGGACGAGGCCTGCGTCATAGGTAGAAATGGCCGCCTACGGAGTCTGATCAATCTTCAATCTCGTGGATTAGTCCTCGAGAATGAAGTCGAAAACGGCGAACGCGAGCAGCAGAAAAACACTAGCGTAGAGCGCCATCAGGCCAATCCAGCGGCCGAAATCCTCGGTATGCGCGGCGACCTCCATAAGTGGTGCTGTGGCCCGTGACGCTCCGATCAGAAGTGGCGTAAACAGCGGCAGGGTCATCAACGGGACCAGCAGTTCGCGCTGGGTCGTGTCGGTCGCTAAAGCGCTGACCAGCGTGCCGATCGCGCCGATCCCGACGTTGGCGAGCAGCAGCACCGCAATCAGCGGGGCCATCTCGACAGTCAGCCCCGGCTGCAGCAGTAACAGCGCGAACGTCAGCAGCGCGAAGACTTCGAGCAGCGACAGCATGATGAAGAGAAAGGCGAACTTTGCCAGAAGGATTGAGTTGCGGTCGATCGGCGCGAGCAGTAGCGACTCGTAGCCACCCTGGTTGCGCTCGTTGGCCAGCAGTCGGTTGATCGTCAGCGAAGAGGCGAAGAGGATTGTCACCCAAAACGCGCCAGAAGCGAGATCCCCCTCGAGCTCATCGCGGTCGAAGGCGAAGTGAAAGACGATAAAGGTCGCGACGGTGAAGATTGCGGTCGCAGTGATCGTCTCGAAGCTGCGCAGCTCGAGGCGCAGGTCTTTGCGCAGGATGGTCGCCGCGGCGCTGAGCAGTCCAGTCTGCTTGAACGGACGATTCATTCGTAAAGACCCATCATTTGTGCAGGCTCATTTTGTAAAGGCTCCGCGCCTCGGCCGACGACACGCGATCGGCCGGCTGCAGCCATTCGACTGCGCCGCGCTTGAGCCCGAGCGCGACGTCGGCCTGTTCAAGTCCGTACTCGATGTCGTGCGTGACGATCACGCGCGCTCGATGGCTGGCCGCGCCGATGAACGGATCTAACAACAGCGCCGCGCCGGGGTCGAGGTTGGCGCGCGGCTCGTCAAGCAGCAGCAGTGCGGGTTGCGGCATCAACGCGCGCGCCGTCGACAGACGTTGCAGCATTCCCTTGCTGAAGTTGCGCACCGGCTCGTCGGCACGCTTGTGTAGATCGACCCGCTCGAGCATGTCAGCGACGTGCGCCGCGATCTGGCTTTTGTCTTCGCCGTGAAGCCTTGCGATGAAGGCGAGGTTTTCGCGCGCGGTTAGATCGCGATAGACGAGCGGGTCGTGGCCGATCAGGCCGATCCGCCCGCGCACGATGTAGGCATCGCGGGGCAGCTCGTGACCGAGCACCTTGACCTCACCTTCATGCGGGCGCAGCAGCGTCGACAAGATCTTCAGCAGGGTGGACTTGCCCGCGCCGTTGGCACCGAAGACGCTGAGCGTTTGACCCGCGCGCAGGTCGACGCTGACGTTGCGCAGTGCAGCGCGCTCGCCGTAGAAGCGCGAGAGATTGTTGATGCGGATAGCCAGCCCGTCACCGTCTGGACGCCGTAGCTCGCCTGCGATCGGATCAGTCACGTTGCGAATTGTGGCGCAGAATCCAAATAGCGTGACCTTGGCGATGGGCCCTTCGCCGGTTCCGCGCTCCCCTTTTTGCTAGCCACCACGTGCAGCGGCGCCTCACCAGCAACGTCGCTAGACGCGGGGCTCATTGTTGAGACGACGACGAACTACGTCCTTAAGTCCGCCTCGGGGAGTCGTGGAGCGGAGTCACATACGACTACCTAACAGATTTCTTTGGCTACCCGCCGGTCGGTGGTGGGTCAGTTTGATTAATAATCACGAATGACCCCTTTCGGCCTTCGGCGTAGTTAGTCTTGATGTATGCCAAAGCGCTCAAGCAACCCGGCCGATCTCAACAAGCTCGCTAAGTCACTGGTCGACAAGGCCACAGACGAAGAGTTCGATCCCTACCAGGGCAAAGACCCGGCTGCGGTCGAGTTGGGACGTAAGGGTGGCTTGAAGGGCGGCAAGGCGCGGGCTGAGAAGCTTTCGGCAAAGGAGCGTTCGGAGATAGCTACGAGGGCCGCAAACGCCCGGTGGGCCGACTCCGACAAGTAGGGCCCAATCCTCAATGTGGCGATTCCCTCACATGTAAGGAATGAACGAGGGGGGTGTGGTAGCATCCTGGCGATGGAATACCAGTCCCTTCGTCCTCACCTACATAAGCTGGAAGCCGACCTGGTTGATGCCCTGCGCGAGAAGGCTGATGTTGATGCGCGCGTGGAGAACCTTCAGGCCGCAATCCACGGAATCAAGGGTTTGCTGGGCGAGGCCCACAACATGCCATTTCCAGGGCAGACGGTCCTGGACGCGAGCCCGGTCCCCAATGGGATACCGAGAGGACGTACTGACCGCGTGCGCGCGGTCATCGCAGAGAGCGGCGAGGACCGCACATGGAAGGCGCGTCAGGTGTACGACGCCCTGGTGGCCCGAGGCTGGGAAGACCACGAGGGCACCGATGCGCTGCGAAGCGTCGAAGCCGTTGTGAACCGTTTGTGGAAGCGCGGAGAGTTGCGGCGCGTCAGTTCGGGCACCTACCGCTATTACCCAGGAGGTGCGACCTAAAGCAACAGGGAGCCCGAAGGCTCCCTGTAAACAAGCGAAAAATCATGGGCTCGCAACTGGTGTTGCCGGTCAGCTTAGAGACCTAGCCGGTGCGGGTTCAATCCCCGCCGAGTCCACCATCTTTCTGTCCCAAGATGATAACAGGGTTATCACTTGAGAAACGCGCTAAATAGCACTGCAATTGGCATGGCATTTAGCGCCGCTTCTAGGAGCATCTCTTTCTATTTTGGGCCGGAACGCCTAGTTAGCGCGCCTTGCGCGGCGCTGCCATGCGCCCGTCGGCGATCTGAAAATCTTTTCGGATTGATGTGCTTATGCTTGAACGGTCATGTATAATGGTCAGTATGAACCGACTCACTACGGAGAAGCGGGCACAGATCATCAGCTGCCTGGTTGAAGGCAACTCAATTCGGGCGACGTGCCGGATCACGGGCGCGGCTAAGAACACGGTCACGAAACTGCTGGTCGATTTGGGTCAGGTGTGCGCAGAGTTTCAGGACCACGTCCTACGCGACCTGCCATGCAAGACCATCGAGTGCGACGAGATCTGGGCCTACTGCTACAGCAAGCAGAAGAACGTGCCAAACGAGCACAAGGGCACGTTCGGCTACGGCGATGTCTGGACGTGGACTGCGATCTGCGCCGATACCAAGCTTGTCCCGTCGTGGTTGGTCGGCGAGCGTCACACGTCCGATGCGTGGGTGTTCATGCGCGACCTGGAATCACGACTTGCCAATCGCGTCCAGCTATCGACAGACGGACTGCACTCCTACCTACGGGCCGTTGACGACGTGTTTGATGGGAAGATCGACTACGCGATGATCCACAAGATTTATGGACCGTCGCAAGACGAGAAGCGTTACTCACCGGCGACCTGTATCGGCATCGAGAAGCGCGTCGTGTCGGGCAGCCCGGACGAATCGAAGATCAGCACGTCTTACGTCGAACGCCAAAACCTCACGATGCGGATGGGCATGCGTCGCTTCACGCGCCTAACCAACGGATTCTCAAAGAAGGTCGAGAACCTCGCCCATGCCGTATCACTTCACTACATGCACTACAACTTCGCCCGTCCCCACAAGAGCTTGGACGGACTGACCCCGGCGCAGGCTGCGGGTGTCGCGGACCACGAATGGTCGCTGGTCGAGATAGCTGAACTACTCGATGTGGTTTAAGGCTAGAAGTAGTGAGCGTTTTGCTCGGGGACACGGAACAAAACGTCCGATTCCAAAACTTCTTCGCGCGCTTTCAGCGCTTCAAAAGAATCCGCGTTAGCGACAATCTGACCATGCCGAATTGCGACCCACTGGCCGGGAAACTTGTCATACGCGTCGGCAGGGATAGGCGACTGAGAGAGTTCGGCGACCGGAGACATAAGTCGCGCCTCGCTTTCCATTAGCTGATCGAACGTTCTAAGGGTACATTGAATGTCGGCATCTAGGCGTCATTCTTAATATCTTGTTCGACAGGGAGCCAACGATTGCCTAGATTGACAACACCGCATGGTGCCGCTGCACCGATGATTGCGCTGGCATTCGACAGCGTTTCGGGCGGTCCCGCGCTGTTGGTGGGTGGGATTGTCGATAGCGGGGCGGATATGACGCTGCTGCCGAAAGACCTGGCTTATGCCATCGGGCTGACCGACGCCGATCTGACGCAAACTAAGGATGGGGCCGGTGGGGCTGGAGATACTCACTTTGACACTTGGGTTGCGGCGCAACCGCTTGGCGCGCGAGTCTTCGCCGATACGGGCGACGGTCAAGACGTGTGGGGGCCGAAGATCGAGTTGGAGCCACAATTTGCTGAGGACACGACGCCGCTGTACGGGAGAGCCGACTTCTTCTCGTTTTTTGAAGTCACCTTCTCCCAGGATGTCAATCTGGGCAACGTGTTCCACCTGGATTACTGACTCAGGCTGAAGGCCCAAGCCCTTTATTAAGTGATCCGATCAAACTGACCCACCACCCGCCGGTCGGGTCGGCACTTGAACGAGAGCCTGCGAGTTTGGCGGCGGCTAGGCCGGAGTGCTTGCCGCCAGGCGGGCTTCGATCTCACGTTGGCGCACGATGATCAGCTCGTGTAGCTCGTCGGAACGGCCTTCCTTGAGCAGGGTGATCGGGTCGGGCTCGCCGTTGACGATCGACTCGAAAAAGTCTTTGCGATCGTCGTAGGTAGGCAAAGTGCCCTTCGCCCAGCCACGCACGTCGTTGAGAATGATCGCCAGATCCGCGTAAGCGTCGCCGAATAGCT
>JBASTN010000154.1:0-14992 GCA_049274915.1 Solirubrobacterales bacterium | reverse complement strand
CGCATTGACCAAGACATTTGAGCCGATCGAACAGGTACACGGCCGCATCGAGATCAGCGAGTCGCAGGGCCTGTTGCGCCCGCGTCGGCGCGGCGGTATCGATGTTCGCGGCGACGGATCGATGGAGTCGTATCTCGGTCGCACCACCCGCAGCGTCGTCGAGCAACAGCCCGGCGAGAGCGTGGTCTCGGCACTCAGACGCGCGTTCAGCGCGAAGGGATAATCTGGATTGATGAGCGATTCTGATCAGGCTCCGCCCGTAGGCAAGCGAGTTCACCTCTCGAAAGTCGCCCTGCCCGACGGTGCCCAGCGACCGATAGAGGTGTTCGTCAACGGCGTGCCCCAGACCGAAGGTGAGCAGTACGAGGTCGTCGGCCAAGACCTGCTGTTCTTCACCCCGATCAAGCAAGAGGGCAAGCTCGGTTTTCTGCGTTGGACCTCGATCTTCATCGGGATCGCCGGCACCTACCGCCAGAACGATTCGGTCGACGTGACCTTCGAGCGCGATGGCAAGCGTCTGATTGAGACCGGCCTGCCGATCATCGTGCTGGTCGAGAGCGATCCTGCAGACGGTGGGGCGTTCGTCGGCTCATATTCGCCCGGCGGGTAAGATCGCCGTCATGCGGATCGACCAGCTGATCACCCAGCGCAAGCCGATCTTCTCGTTCGAGTTCTTCCCGCCCAAGACTGATGAGGGCATGACGAACCTTTTCGAGACGGTCGCCAAGCTGCGCGAGCTAGACCCCGCCTTTGTCTCGGTGACCTACGGGGCCGGCGGTTCTACGCGCGACCGCACAATCGCGATTATCGGCCGCATCAAGAACGAACTTGGCATCGAAACGATGGCGCACTTCACTTGTGTGGGCGCAACGACTGATGAACTTCGCGAGGTGCTCGACGAGATCGCCGCAACTGGCGTTGAGAACGTGATCGCCTTGCGTGGCGATCCGCCCGCCGGCGAGACAACGTTCGTCAAGACCGAGGGCGGGCTAGGTAACGCCGACGAGCTGACCGCGTTGATCACCGCTGACTACGACTTCTGTGTTGCAGGAGCTTGTTATCCGGAGACTCACCCCGAGGCCGAGAGCCCCGAGGCGGACTTGCAACACGCGAAGGACAAGGCCGAGGCCGGCGCGAGCTTCTTGGTGACGCAGCTGTTCTTCGACAACGACGCTTACTTTGATTTCGTCGATCGCGCTCGCGCGGCCGGCATCGAAGTGCCGATCGTCCCGGGCATCATGCCGATCGGCGGTTACGAGCAGATCAAGCGTTTCACGAGCATGTGCGGAGCGACGATCCCGGAGCGCCTGATGGCCGAGCTTGAGGCGCGTAAGGATGACCCGGACGCGGTTGCTGACCTAGGTGTGGCTTACGCCACCCTGCAGTGTGCTGACCTGTTGGCGCGTGGCGCCCCGGGCATCCACTTTTATACGTTGAACAAGTCGCCGGCCACTCGCGCGATTCTGTCGTCGCTATATGCGGCGCGGCCGTGGGATCGTACGCTGGCTGATGGTGCTGGCGTGGCCGCTGCATAATCAGACGGTCGCCGACCACTTAACGCTGCAGCCCACCGACACCGTCTCGGCCGGCTCGGCCGTGTCGCCGCTCAGCACCGCCTCCAGCGCAGCTCGCAACCACTTCGCGTTCTGCGCCTCGTCTTCGTAGTCCTCGTCCGGCGCGCCGCGGTAGGCCAGGCGGTCGTCGGCGTCGAACACGAAAACATCCGGTGTGGTCAGCGCCCCATACGCCCGCGCTACATCCTGCGACGCATCGCGCAGGTAGGGGATCGGCCACGATCTCTCGGTGGCTCGCTCAACCATCTTCTCGAAGGAGTCAGCCGGTTTGATCGAGGCATCGTTCGGGTTGATCGCCAGCATTCGCACGTCGCGATCCGCGTAGTCGCGCGCGACCTGCAGCAGGCGCTCCTCCCATGCCAGGGCATAGGGGCAGTGGTTGCAGGTGAAGACCACGACGGTTGCGACGCTGTCGCCGCCGTAAGCGTGGTCTGCGCCATCGGTCCCGGGCAGCGTGAAGGTGGGGGCGTGGTCGCCGATCGACAAGGCCATTCTCAGTCTCCTTCTGATTGGTGTTTGGTCGCGTAGGCGGCGACGGCGTCAGCAAGGTCGTCCGGGTCGGGCAAGGGTGAGACCTTGCCGTCTCGCAGGTAATAGATCCGGCAGTCAAGCGCGAAGGCGGCATCGCCGGTCTCGGCGAGATCGTCGCCGTCAAATCGCAGCGTCGGCGAGCCGATGAAGCGCGTTCGCCTGGCATCGGCCTCGGTATGCACCTCGGCGATCCGCAGGTGATCTCTCGCGACCGCGCACTTCTCCATCTCTGTGAGCAGCATCGAGAGCGCGCGTTCGTGAGACGGACAGCCCTCCCAAAAAAGAAACTCGATCACGACTGATTACCAGCGATACGGATCGACCGGCGAATCGTCGACGTCTTCAAACGGCGAACGGCCAGGCGGAAAGGCGGGGATCAGTTCGCCCGGCGCTTCGACCGGCACGACCTGCGGCGCCGGCGTCTGGATGAACTCCTCGAGGGCATCCTCGATCCCGCTGGCCGAGCCGTCGCACTGAATCCGAAATCGTTCCGGCGCGACTCCGTCATCCGGCACCACCGACACGCCCTGGATCTCGTCCCAGCCGAAGAGCTCGTAGTTGCCGGGATTGAGCAGGATCGCCTTGGCGGGCATCGGGCAGCTTCCGTCGTGGTGGGCGAGCCCCTTGACGATGTTTTCGAGCATTTTGGCCTTGAGTGACATCAGCGCCAATCCTACGACGGTCACGCCGACCTCGACACATGTCCGGCCGGGTCCGGCGGGATGGTTCGATACTTAGTAGTTCACGTATTCGCTCGCGGCGAACCGTAATTCGCGATCCCTTCGGAGAAATCAAGGATGTCGGGCTCAATCGCGTGCGGCGCGATAGCTAGCTCCTAGTACCTCGCTTGTCGGCGTCACCCGGAGCGCTCTAAGCCACGCGATCGATCTCGGCCGGTCGCTCGCGCAGCTTCCGTGCGAGTAACTCGCCGAGCTCAATCGTGTCGCCGCCCAGCGCGATCGCCGTCTGGCAGGCGTCGATCGACTCAGCCAGCGCTCCCGTGCGGTCGAGCGCGTGCGCGAGAGCGGTCCACGCCAGAACGTCGGTGTCGTCGACTCTCAGCGCCGCGCGCACCGACTCCAGCGAAGCGGCGCGGTCTTCAAGCAAGTGGTCAGCGAGGGCGAGGTCGAGCAGCGTCGTGACTTCGACGTTCGCGGAGCGTCGCGCGCGCGTCAGCGCCTCACGTGCGGCCTCCGGCTGAAGTAGTCGCAGGCGCAGGGCTCCCAGTCGCGCCCAGGCAGCTCCGTCACGCGGATTTGTCGCGCATTCTCGCTCTGCGGCCTCGGCGGCAAGCTCGTACAGACCCATCGCCTCATAGAGCCGCGCTGCGTAGCGGTGCGGGGCTGGACGCCCCGGCTCGACCCGGACCCAGGCGCGTACCGACCGCGCCGCAGCCTGCATGTCTCCGGCCTGCCAAAAGGCGACCGTCATCAGGCGATGAATCGTCGGATCGGTCTCGTCGGCGTCGCGCGCGAAAATCAGTCGACGTGCGGCCAGCTCGTAGTTGCCCTCGGCCATCGCATGTTCGGCCGAGAGCAAGAACCGCCGCGCGCGCTCGCGCGAGTCGTCGGGCTTGCCGAACTCGACGAAATCGAGCGTGCCGGCCGGCACGGTGCGCACGCCGTTCTCGAAATCGACCCGCGCCCACTGCTGCACGTGGTCGCCTTCGCCGGTGAAGTAGATGCCGAGGATGCTGCCGACTCCCCACTCTGGGTAGGCATTGCAGCGCGCGTAGCGGTAGACGACCGAGTGATCGGGGACCTGCGAGTGGAACGGGTCGTTTTCTTGGCGCTCGGCCTGACGCGCCTCGGCGTTCTTTTGCGCTTCATAGTTGCGGCGGCCCTCGTCGGCACGGCGCTTGCGAGCGGCGTCGGCGCTGGCGCGCACGGCGTTGGCAGTGATGCTCCCCGCCGGCATCGCGCCGAGCAGCGATTCAAGTTCGTCGGCGGCTTGGTTGAGCACCTTGATGTGGTCCTCGTGCGCCTGGCGCTTGCCCGGCGGAGCGATGTCCGGGTGCCAGCGCTTGGCCATCTTCTTGCGCGCCTTCTGAACGTCGTCGAGCCCGAACGGGGGCTCGAGTTCCAGCAGCATGCTCAGCTGCTCGATGTCCAAAATGACAGGGCTCATCCCCTCCAATTTAGACGCAATCGACCATCGGTAGGCTTGCACCACCCATGACCGTCCACTCCATAGGCTCCGCTTCGCAGCCACCCGCCCCAACGGGCAACCGCCGTGTCGCGTTGATCGCCGGCGGAGCCGGCGGCATCGGCAAAGAAGTCGCCACCGAACTGCTCAAGAACGACATCGCCGTAGCGATCGGCGACATCGATGTCCAACGCGCGGCATCGGTAGCAACCGAGCTCACCCAGATCGGCCCCGACGTGATCTTCGTCGACCTCAACATCACCGAACAGTCGTCGGTCACGCGCGCGGTCAACGAAGTCCAACAGCGCCTCGGCCCGATCGACGTGCTGATCAACAGCGCCGGCTGGAACTCAGCCGCCAGCCTGCTCAAGAGCGACGAGGCTTACTGGCGACAGATGATCGACATCAACTTGCTCGGCGGCGTCCGCATCACCCACGCTGTGCTGGGCGGCATGATCGACCGCGGCTACGGCCGCATCGTCCACATCGCCGGCGAGGCCGGCCGCGCCGGCACCGCCAACCAGTCTCTGATGTCGGCAGCCAACGGCGGCACGATCGCCTTCGTCAAGGCGATGGCCCGCGAAGTGATGGACAAAGGCGTCACCGTCAACTGCCTCTCACCTGGCCCGACCGCCACCCCGATGCTCGACCAACTGATTCAGTACGCCGAAGACGCCGCCGAGATGGTCGCGTCGCTGCGCGGCGCTGTTCCGATGGGTCGCCTGGGGCAGCCGCATGACATCGCGCCCGTCGTCGCATTTCTTGCCAGCGAGGGTGCTGCCTTTGTCACCGGACAGACGATCTCTGTCAGCGGTGGCATGACGATGACTTAGAGGCAGGCGTGTTTCGCCCCGGACACGAGATATGAGGTCTCGCGTCCCCCGACAGGGGGATCGCGGTTAGCAAGTCGCGCTCCCCGCTGGCGCGACGAACCTTGCGACGCATGATCAAGTGGTATGAACAGCACGACGACGTGGCTCGTACTCAAATAGCAGCCAGTCGCGGTACTGAAGTACCTATTCATGGTATATTGGTACCAATGGCCTTCAACATCAAAAGTGAAGACACGCACAGGTTGGCTCGGGAGATTGCTGATCTGACCGATGTGTCAATGGCGCAGGCAGTCGATACGGCGTTGCGCGAACGTCGCGAACGGTTGGCGCGCAAAGGCTTGGCAGAACGCCTGGCGACTATCCGGATGCGGGCGGCGAAATATGTCCCGGAAGGTGCTTCGAGCGCCGACGACAAACTGTTGTACGACGACGCCGGTCTTCCGAAGTGATCGTTGACACGTCGGCGCTGCTCGCGATCGTGTTCGGCGAATCCGACGCCGTTGAGTTCGAGGCAGCCCTCGACGCAGCTGAATCAATCAGAATCTCCGCGTCGACCCTGCTTGAGGCGTCGGTTGTGGTGGATGGAAAAGGGGACCGGATGCTCTCGCGCGCTTTCGACGAAATAGTCGGCGCGATCGGGGCGAAGGTCGATTCGTTTACCGTCGAGCAGGCCGAGATTGCGCGCGAAGCCTACCGGGACTTCGGACGAGGATCCGGTCATCCTGCGCAACTCAATTTCGGCGACTGCTTCTCTTACGCACTTGCGTACGCAACCGGGGAGCCGCTGCTCTACAAGGGCGATGACTTCGGCGAGACCGACATTGCCTCCGTGTTCTAGTACGGCGCTCTAGTACGGCGAACTGCTTCCGAAGCCGCTAAGCCCCAGTACGAATAACCGGCGCGTGCTGCGTAATCACTGGCAGCTCAAAACCAAGCGGCTCTGACGCATCCTGGAACACCGGCATCTGTCGCGGCGACATCGCAATGATTCCACGGGCTGCCTGGCGAATCGCCTGAGCGGCCGGGTCATCAGGGTCGGCGACAACCAAAGGCGTGCCGTTGTCGGCGTGCTCGCGAAGCGGCTCGCTGATCGGCGCCTTGCCGAGCAGCGGCACGTCGAGTTCGTCGGCGAGCAACTGCCCGCCGCCTTCGCCGAAGATTGTGAAGCGTTCGCCGTCCGGGGTCGTGAACCCGGACATGTTCTCGATCACACCCATCACTTCGATGTTGACCTTCGCGGCCATCTGGGCGCTGCGAGCAGCCACCGACTGAGCCGCCGGCTGCGGTGTGGTGACGATGATGAACTTGCTCTGCGGCAACAGTTGTGCCAGCGTCATCGAGACGTCGCCGGTGCCCGGCGGCAGGTCGAGCAGCAGGTAGTCCAGCTCGCCCCACTCGACATCCTCGAGGAATTGCTGGATCGCCTTGTGCAGCATCGCGCCACGCCAGACAACAGCGGCGTTCTCCTCGATGAAGAAGCCGATCGACATCACCTTCACGCCGGCCGGAGCCTCCAAAGGCAAAATCTTGCGTTGGTCGTTGACCTTCGGGCGGTCGTGGACGCCGAGCATGCGTGGGATCGAGTAGCCGTAGACGTCGCAGTCGACGACGGCGACCTTGTTGCCCTCAAGCGCCAGCGCGGCGGCAAGGTTTGCGGTCATCGTCGACTTGCCGACGCCGCCCTTACCCGAACCTATGCAGATCACATTGCTGACCTGGGCGAGCGCGCCCTGCGGCAGTGATCCGCGGCCGAGCTTGGTGCGCAGTTCGCCCTTCTCGTCCTCGGAGAGCACGTCGAATCCGACGTTGACTACTTCGATTCCGTCAAGTCCGCGGGCGGACTCGCTGACGGCTTGCTGAAAGTGGGATCGGACCGGGCAGCCGGCCGTCGTCAGCGAGATCACGATGTCGACGACGCCGTCGGCCTTGATCTCGACCGAGCGGACCATGCCGAGGTCGACGATCGAACGGCGTAGTTCGGGGTCGATCACGGTCCGTAGGGACTCGCGAATCTGTTCCTCGGAAGGCATTGAGGGAGAGACTGTCATGGTGCGAATTATCGCAGGGCGCGGACTGCAGTCCGTTCTCGTACGGCGGCCAGTTCTAGACCCCGGGGACTAGCTCAGGATGGAGATTGAGCGGCCGCGACCCGCGCTCGTCGCTCACAAGGCGTGCAGTGCGACTCGTAGCCGTGCGGAAAGACCTGCACCGTCAGCTTCGAGCCGCAGTCGCGACAACGGCGCTCCGGCTCTAACGGGTCGGACATCTCGCTACCTAGCTCGCTGCGCGCCGCATCCATCCGCCGCAAACGAAACTCCTGCGTCCGCTGACCTGCGGGTTCACGCTCGATCATTACGAAAGCACCATCCCTAGATCACCTTCGCAACGGCCTTGATCGGCATCTGCAGATCTTCGAGCATCACGAGGTCGTTGTTGACGTTCTGACCAAGCGTCGTCAGGTAGTTGCCCGTGATTAGAGCGTTGACGCCCGACTTCATACCCATTGCCTGCAGATCGCCCAGCGTGACCTCGCGGCCGCCGGCGTAACGGATCACGGTCGACGGCATGATCAACCTAAACAGCGCGATCGTGCGGATCGCCTCGGTCGGCTCGACCAGCTGGTGGTCTTCCATCGGCGTGCCGGCGCGCGGGTTGAGGAAGTTCATCGGCACCTCGTGCGGCTCGAGTGCCGCGAGCTGGAACGCGAACTCGATCCGCTGCTCGCGCGATTCGCCGAGCCCGATGATGCCGCCACTGCACAGCTCCATGCCTGTCTCGCGCACGAGCTCGCAGGTCGCGAGGCGGTCTTCCCAAGTGTGCGTCGAGCAGACCTCCGGGAAGAAGCTGCGCGCGGCTTCGAGATTGTGGTTGTAACGGTGGACGCCGGCGTCGGAAAGCTCCTTTGCTTGCTCGGGCGTGAGGATGCCCAGCGAGCAGGCTACTTCGAGCCCGGGCACGTTGTCGTGAACGAGCTTCGTGCACTCGATCACGTGATCCATCAGGCGGCGGTCGGGGCCGCGGACGGCGTAGACGATGCAGAACTCGGTCGCACCGGTCTCGGCGGTCGCCTCGGCCGCGGCGAGCAGCTGTTCGGGCGGGATGAATCCCGTCGGCGCGACCTCGCTGCCGAACACGGACGACTGCGAACAGAAATGACAGTCCTCTGGGCAGCCTCCGGTTTTGCCGCTGATGATCGACTCGACCTCGACGGACTCGCCGCAGTAGTCCAGGCGCACGCGGTGAGCGAGGTCGGCGAGGTGGCCGAGCTGGTCGTCTGGCAGCTGCTGGATCTGCAGTGCTTCGTCGATCGTGATCCGGCCGCGCTCTTCGAGCAGGCGGCGCTCAGCGATCTGAAGGATTTCGGCAGGCTCGGCGGCGGGCTCCACGAGCGTGCTCGATGCGGACGGTGACGACATGTGACGGCCTCCTTGGCCAGGGGTCTTGCAAGGCGAGATGGAATCTCGATGCTAAGCCGAGGATCGGACGGGGCAGAGGATCGGGGCAGAGGATCGGAGCGGGGGTTGCGGCGAGGCCGCGACGCGGTCTAAATCGCTCCGGCTTCTCGCCCATCCGCAAATACCTGGAAAAGGGGGACAAGCTCTCCGCTGTTGACCTGCGCCTCGATCTGCGCGGCGATCTCGTGGCGCATTCCCTGCTTGGTGATCGTGTACGCGAACGAGCTGAGTTTGGCGGCCCGCGACGCGATCTCGGCAACTCGCGAGCGCACCTCACCTGGTGCGACGAGCTCGTCCAAGTACCCGAGCGCGTGAGCGCGCTCGGGCCCGTGAGTTTCGCCGTGCAGCAACGCCGACCCGAAAGCCGATGGCATCAGGTGCAACCGTGCGAGATTCAGAGCGAATCCGCCAAACGGAATCCCCAGTGCAACTTCATTCAAACCGACTTTGTACGAACCGGTCGCGCCCACCGACCGGTCGCAGGCCAGCAGGATGATCGCGCCGCCGGCAATCGCGTGGCCTTCGACTGCGGCAATCACGGGCTTCGGGAAGATCACCAACCGGTGCGCGAGCCGCGCGAGGTTCGGCCCGATCGTTCCCAGCTCGTCGCGGTCGATCTGCTCCATCCATTTGAGGTCCATCCCCGCCGAGAAGAAGCCATCGCGCCCGGTGAGCACCACGGCGCCGACAGAGTCGTCGGCCTCGGCGTCGTCGAGCGCCGAGAAGTAGCCCTCGAAGACCGTCGTGTTGAGTGCATTGACACCACCGTCGTCGAACTCGAGCCAGCCGACGCCGTCGCGCACTTCGTAGGTCAATCCAGCGTAGGTCAATCCAGAGCTCACGACGCGCGAGCTTATCCCAGCAAGGGGGTGCTCCACTACCACTACCGGCCGACGACTTCTGCAATTGGGCTTACCAATTGTCGATTTATAGGCAACCCGATTCGTGGTACTTCCATGAAAATTTCGCGAGAACTACCCCGAGGTAGGTAGTAATCACCCGAATTAATTTCAAACATTTGTCCAGACCGTTAATAGGGGCACAAGTTACCGGCGCGATCTGGCGATAAGAGCGAGGTAATCGGCGACATGCGTCTCGCCGCCTTTTTCTCACAACTCGCTCGACACAAAGACACGCCGAGAATGACCACCACAAATCAAAGCGACATCTCGCGTCTCGAAGACTTCGGCCTCGTAGCCGACCGGGAACTGATGCGACGTGTCGCGATCGCGCTGCTGGCATTCGGTGTAGCGATCGAGGTGCTCTATTCAGTTGCGTTTCATGCACCGGACTGGACCGACGCGACTGCCGTTGCTTTAGTTGTACTCGCGGCGGCGATGGTAATGGCAACTCCGTGGGACGACGTCTCGCCGCGCTGGATCGTGCCCTGTGTGTTGCTCGGACTGACTTCCGTATCTTTCATTGCGATCGGCGATGGGGTCGCTGTCGGCATGCCGTTCTTCTATCTGCCGGCAGCAATCGTGATGGTCTTCTTCTGGCATGATCCGCTCGTTAAGTGGACGATCATGCCGCCTCTGGTCGCCCTCTATCTGCTGGTGCCCGCGTTCTGGGGTGGAACCGACGCACTGGCGGAGGCGATCACGACTGTCCCGCTGCTCGTTGGTTCCAGCATGCTTCTCGGCGCGCTGTTTAACCGCTTCCGCGGAGCGACCGTCGAACAGGCCCGCTTCCGCGGAACGATCACCGCGCTGCTGATGGCGCTCGATGCGCGTGACGACTACACGGCCGAACACTCTTCAGAAGTTCTTGCGATGGTGATGGCTGTCGCCGAGGACATGGGCCTCGAATCGAAGGCTCAACTGCACGTCGCCGACGTCGCGCTGTTGCACGACATCGGCAAGATCGGCATCCCCAACGAAATCTTGGACAAGCCCGCAACCCTGACCGACGACGAGTGGGTCGTGATGAAGCGTCACCCTGAGATCGGCGAACGCATTCTCGCCGAGGTGCCCGGATTCGAAACGGTCGCCACCGCAGTGCGTCACGAGCACGAGCGCTGGGACGGCAAGGGCTACCCCGACGGCAAGCGTGGCGAAGACATTCCGCTCGCCAGCCGCATCGTGCTCGCTTGCGACGCCTACCACGCGATGACTTCCGAACGCCCCTACCGCGCTCCGATGGGCGAGGCCGCAGCACGTGAACAACTGATGCGCGGCGCCGGATCCCAGTTTGACCCCGAGGTCGTCGACTCGCTTATCGCGGTGCTCGAAAGTGGCGCTCACCTCGTAACGGCCGACGGCACATCCGGCGGCGAAGGCAATGCGTCTTCGGACGGCGTTCAACGCGGATTCGGCGCAGACTTTGACGACGACGACGTGACCAACCCGTCTCGTCGCGACAGCGGCATGCTCGGTTCGATCACACGCAGGGCTGCCTCACTATGAGCGTCAACTACATCGGACTTCCGAGCACGCAGCGCCGTCACGCGGAAGACGCGCGCGCCGAGCAGCTGCTGATGGGCCGCGCGATGGCAGTGCTGTATGGATTTGCGATCGGCTTCCTCTTTCTCTGGTCGGCACTGGTGGCCGAGCCGGACAACTTCACTTTCGTAGCCGCCGGGGTTTGCGCACTGATGGCAGTACTCGGGCTGGTGCTGACGACTGCACCGGTCTCGAAGTTCGTCTTCGTGGTTCCGCTGTTGATCAGTGCCGCGGTCCAGGTGACGATCGCGCTGCACTTCTCGCGGCCCGACGCCGGCTTCTTCTTGCTGATGCCCGCGATGTACACGGCGGTCTTCTTTTGGCGACACGTCTTGATTTGCACCGCCTGCATCACGATCTTCACCGCCTGCTTTGTTGTCACTCCGCTGTATGTCGGTGGCGCCGACGAGATCGCCCGTGTGATCACGATTACCCCGATCTTCCTGGCGCTGGTCTTGACGACCGGGTATCTCGGGTCGCGTTCCAACGGCATGATGGCCAAGCGCGGTCGCTTCCAGTCGACCATTTCATCGCTGTTGGTCGCCCTTCAAGAGCGCGACGGCTACACCGCCGACCACTCTGAGGAAACCGTCGACTTGGCGATGTGTGTTGGTGACAAGTTGCGCATCACCGACGACGAACGCTCGGTGCTGGCCGACGTCGCGCTGCTGCACGACATCGGCAAGATCGGTATTCCGAACGAGATTTTGAACAAGCGCATCGGCCTCGACGACCACGAGTGGGAGTTCATGAAGCGCCACCCTGAGATCGGCGAGCGCATCGTCTCACCGGTTCCTGGATTTGCGCCGGTCGCCAAGGCGATCCGCCACGAGCATGAGCGCTGGGACGGCGAGGGTTATCCCGACGGCATCGGCGGCGAAGAGATCCCGATGGCCAGCCGCATTGTGCTTGTCTGCGACGCCTTCCACGCGATGATCACCGACCGTCCTTACCGCAGCTCGATCGGCCTTCAGCAGGCGCGCGCCGAGATGGTTCGCCACGCCGGCACGCAGTTTGACCCCGCCGTCGTCGACGCGCTGCTTGCAGTGATCGACGAAGGTGCGATCCCGGACTCGGTCGGCATGGCGGCGTGGGATGGCGGCGGCAATATGCCGTCTACCGGCGACGAACTCGCTAACGCGCTCGCCGGTTAGTTCATCGCGGGATCGCTCGCCGCGACTGGCGCGCTCGGACCTTCATTGATTCCGATCTTCGCGTGTAGCTTGCGCAGCGGTCTCGGAGCCCACCAGTTGTAGTCACCGAGCAACACCATCAGTGCCGGCACAAGGAACGCGCGAATCAGCGTCGCGTCGATCGCCACCGCGAGCGCCGTGCCGACGCCGAGCTCCTTGATGAAGACGATCTCGGAGATCGCGAACGCGCCGATCGCAACACAGAACAGCAGCGCTGCCGACGTGATCACGCGTCCGGTGCGTGCGACGCCGTTGGCGACCGCTTCTTCGTTGCTCTGACCGGAGTCGTGGAGTTCCTTGATCCGACCGAGCAGGAAGACGCCGTAGTCGGTAGCCAGGCCGAAGGCGATCGCAAACAGCAGCACGGGCTGGGTCATCTCCAGAGCGCCTTGGCTTGTGTAATCGAGCACACCCTCGAGCCGCCCGTCCTGGAAGATCAGCGTCAGAATCCCGAAGGTCGCCGCGAGCGTCGCGATGTTCATGATGAAGGTCTTGATCGGCAGCACGACCGATCCCGTCATCAGGAAAAGCACGATGAACGTCACTGAGCCGATCAACAACAGCGCCAGCGGCACGCGGTCGAGGATCGAAGCACGCTGGTCGACGAAGCTGGCCGACTGCCCACCGACCCAGCGATCGGTGGTCGCCGGTAAATCGCGAATCGCGCTGACCGCGTCTTGGGCGGGGGCGGAGAAACGGGTGCCGTCCGGGTAAACGTCGAAACGCCAGGTGTCCTTTGCGACGAATACCGGCGCGGCAACCGACTCGATCGTCGGCAGCTTCTCGACCGAAGCCGCCAACGCGCGTGGCGTTTTCGCGTCGTCGCGCGGCGCGTCGACGACGACGAACAGCGAGGCGTTGCTGTTGCTTGGCGGGTACTCACGTTCGACCGTCTCGGCGACGATGCGCGGGGGTGAGGTCGTTGGCAAGACGGTCGTGTCGACCGAGGTGAACTTCATGCCGAAGGCGGGAATCGTCAGCAGGACGATCACCAGGGTGGTGCCGAGTGCGACCGCCGCCGGTCTATTCATCACCCATACCGCCATACGGTGCCAGCGCGAGTTTGCGTGATCGACCGGGCCGCGCGCGAACGAGAACTTGTCGATCCGCGGCCCAAGCAGCATCAGCACAGCTGGCAGCACGGTCAGTGCAACTGCGGCCGAGGCCAGGGCGACGGTGGCACCGCCGAGCCCCATCGAGTAGAGAAACTTCAGCGGGAAGATTGTCAGCGCGGCCGCCGATCCGGCGACCGTCAGAGAGCTAAAGAGGACGGTTTTGCCGGCCGTGGCAACCGTTCGTCTGACGGCGGGGCCGGTCTCGGCACCGGCGGCGACCTCCTCGCGGAAGCGCGAGACGATCAGCAACGAGTAGTCGATCGCCAGTCCCAACCCGAGACCGGTCGTGAGGTTGAGCGCGAAGACCGAGAGATCGGTGATCCCGTCGTAGAAGCTGATCATCGCCATCGAAACAGGGATCGTGATCGCGCCGATCATCAACGGCAGCGCCGCGGCGATCAGCCCGCGGAAGACGAAGAACGCAAGAATGAACAACACCGGGAAGGCGATCATCTCCGCCTTCTGAAGATCCTCTTCGACCGAACTGCTGACCTGATCTTGGGCGATCAGGCCGCCACCGAGCGTTACGCCTCGCTCACCGTGAAACGCCTCGCTCAGCCGTTCAGATCCGTCGCCCTCCAGCTTGCCCGGCTTGAGAAACCCGGTCACGATCGCGGATTTGCCGTCGCGGGCGACTAACGCGGAATTGAGCTTGTTGCCGTCGAACGGAGTGCGGACGACCGCCATGTCGGGCTCGTTGTTGAGTTTCTTGGCGACGTCGGCGATCTTGGCGCGGGCGGCACTGGATTCGATGCCTGCGGGCGTCGCGACCAGCGCGACGACCTCGGTGTCGAGATCGACCCCGGCCGCGCTAGCGATCCGATCGAGCGCGGCGCTTGATTCTGCACCGGGATCGGTGAAGCCCTGCGACGCGAGACGGTCGGCCAGGCCCGAGCTCGCGAGCACAGCCGCGACTGTGATCAGCCCGAGCAAGGCGAGTACGCGCCAGGGGTGGCGGGTTGTGACATTTCCGAGTGCAGTGAACATGAGGGCCTCCTGATCAGGCCTGAGAGAGCGGGGGGTTGAATTGTTCGGGCTCTGCTTTTTCGGTTACTGGTGTGCTCGGGTCAGACATCGACCCGTGGTCAAGCAGTCGCCGTTCGGCGCGGTCGCACCATTCGACGGTCTGTTCGTAGTAGTCGAAGCCGGACTCGAGCACCGACTGTTTGACGTGGTCGAGGTGACCGTGCGTGATCGCGCCGACGCGCTCGAGCTCGGCGATCTTCGACTTTGCTTCGTCGCGCATCGAGCGGATCAATGCGAGCAGCGTCTCGTGATCGGCTGGGTCGGCGAAGAAGAGCTTGAGAAGCCCCTCGTCACGCAGCTCTGAGCTCGTGCCCGGTGACTTGCGCCAGCGCCCGAGCTCCTTGCGCCCGGCCGCCGTCAGCTTGTACTCGGTGCGGCCGCGCTTGCCCTGCGTCTTGGCCTCGCCTTTGATGTAGCCCTCGGCCGCGAGCCGCTTGAGCTCGGGATAGATCTGGCCGTAGCTCGACGGGAAGAAGAAGCGCGTCGAGAGATCGACCGTCGCCTTGATCTCGTACCCGGTCGAGCAGCCCTTCTCGATGCAGCCGAGGATGATGTACGCGGTGTTAGAGAGCATATGCCGAACCGTTATATCAGATCGATATATCGGTGTGGCATATCGTTGAGGCGCTGCGGTTGTCGCCACACTGCTGGTGGCCGCCAGCCGCCAGCCGCCAGCCGC
>JBASTN010000153.1:0-2607 GCA_049274915.1 Solirubrobacterales bacterium | reverse complement strand
CTGGTGGGACGAAGGCGTCGAAGCCGGCGAGATCGACCCGTCGATCGACCGCGAGGCCAACGCCGCCGCGATCATCGGATCGATCCGCGGGATCACCTTCGACTGGTTGATCGCGCCGGGAAGCTTTGATCTCGACGCTGCGTACGAGCAGCAGTGGAACATGCTCGTGCGCTGGCTGGCGCCATCTGATCGGTCCTAAGGAACGCAAAAACCCGCCACTAGGACGGGTTCCGCAGTTGATCGAGAGTGGGCGTTACTGGGCTCGAACCAGTGACCCCCAGCTTGTCGAGCTGGTGCTCTCCCAACTGAGCTAAACGCCCTCGACGCCGGACAGATTAGCGAAGGGTCATTGACCCGATGTGCGGGCGCGAGCAGCGACGGCGGTCATCATCAGCTCGAAGGTTTCGCGGCTGGAGTGCTGCGGCTGCCAGTCGCCGAGCGCCTGCTGTCGGGCACAATTCCTGTCGCAACGTCGCAGCCTTCCCGAAGGCTTCGCGGCAGCTAGCGCGCTTTCGGAATCGTCGCCAGGTTTCGATCCCGCTGAGAGAACTTCTGCTCCGAGCTGCCGTCCTTGCTTACGGCGCGTGAGTAGATCAGGGTTCCGCGCAACGACGAGCGCGGGATGCGAACGCTCCAGGAGTGGCTGCCTGTAGCCGGGATCCATGTTGTCGGCAGTTTCCCCGGCTTGCCAATGCCGACTTCGATGCGGTCTATTTCAGTCGGAGAGGAGGCGAGACCTTTGACTGCAAGATCACCGTTGCGGCCGAGGCCCACCTTCGTGATCGAGCTATCGAGATCGAGTGCGTTGCGGATTCGCATCGACGTGACACCTTGACATCTGCAGCGCGGCTTGCGGGCTGGAATCCAATCCCAGATCTCGGCGATACCCAGGCTGGAGAGTTGGTAGAGGTCATACGAATACGCCATGCGGTAGTACCGCCGACCGGTCCCGTTGAAGTTCGGATTCCACTGCCCGGACGTGTCGATCCAACCGGCGGCGGCCCGATCGCGTCGCGTGTGACCGGTTACGAAGAGATCCCCTGTTGGGAGGACCGTTGCGTCGTCGACGTAGAACTTATCGACCCAGACGACTCCGTCTGAAGAGAACGTCGGGTCCAGGTCGCCCGACGCATCGAGCCGAATTACGAAACCGAGCGGCGACCGCACGTCGGTCGAACCCGATATGTAGATCGACCCATTCGGGGCGACCACGACATTGTTCGGATCCATTGTGTCTCGAAGTATTTGCGGTACCGCGAGCCTGACCACCGTTTCTCCCGAACCGCCGAATGCTTGGTCGAGCGAACCGTTCGGATTGTAAGCCCGGATCCAGAGGTCGACGTCAGCGCCGCCACTCGATCGGTCCTGGGTGCCGGCGACGATCACCTTTCCGTCGGGAGCCTCCCCTACGGCACGGCACGATTTGTGGACCAGATCCGCTTGCTCCGGCGTGATTTCGATGGTCGTGGCACCGGAGTCAAGAAACGGTTGTTGACTCGGCGAATCGAGCGACACGGCCGTAACCAGCGGCACCGACCGAAAGTTCGGCGGAACGGGTGAAGACGTCAGCCGACCGAGATCGCCACAGCTCAGGACGCGACCGTCTCTGAGCAGTTCTACTGCCTCAACGGTGGTGCGTCCTGTTCTAATGGATTCAGGTAAGCCATCGACGATGACGCCCCGTTTGCCAAATGAGCGGATCAATCGACCGGTCCGAGCGTTGAATGCCACCAGCGTCGAGCGGGGCCACTGCTTTGCGTACTGGCTGAACAGCGCGCCATTGGTCGTGACCCAGGCAATGAATACGTCGCCCTGCAATCGACGGAATCCGCGCATGACCGAGACCTCCTCACGACGGCCGATCCTCAAGCCTCGACCGATCGGGGTCCTGAGGAATCGTCGATCCAGCCGTCCGCTCGCGGAGTAGCGAAGTACCCGCAGACGCCGCACCTCCAGGATCAGTTCCGATTCAGCGTCGAAGGGAACACGTCTTGCCGTGTCGGCGAACGCGATGTAGCGGCCGTCGGCGAGCCTGAAGATCGGCCGCCCGTCGAGCAGGTCAATTTCGGCGCCTTTCCGAGTTTCGAAACGCGCTGGGGCGCCGACAAGCTCGCCGGGTACGGCGCTCGACGGCGGTGCGAGAGCTGCCATAGCAGCAGCCACCGTCACAACCGCGATGGTGACCGCAGCAAATCTGCTCAATGGTGACAACCTGAACACGGATGTCGGGATGCTCCGCCTACTTGATCGAGCGTGGCCGACTGGCCATTCTTCTTTTTCTTGGTGTATGCATTGACATCGCAGTAGCCGGTGAAGCCCATCAGTCGAAGGCTCATTCCATCGATCGGAACTACTCCTCTGGCAACTCCGCCCTTTCTCACGCTGTTCGTGTTCGCGGGTGCGTAGGTCATATGGAACTCCGACTTCGGGCGCGAGCAGCGACCGCGGTCATCATCAGCTCGAAGGTTTCGCGGCTGGAGTGCTCGGGCTGCCAGTCGCCGAGTGCCTGCTTGAGCCGCTCGTTAGAAGCCAGGTATGGGTATTTAAAGAAATCGACGAACGACGGCGGGATCTCTACGTTGGGCATCTTCAGTCGCCAGAGACCGC
>JBASTN010000152.1:0-24679 GCA_049274915.1 Solirubrobacterales bacterium | reverse complement strand
CCGCCTCGTTGTCAAAGCGCATGCGTGAACGCGTGACGTTCGTCGGCCGGGGCGACGGCCGGACGGCCGACTACCTCGCGGCGGCCGACATCGCCGTCGCGGCAAGCGCCGGGACCGCGCCGAGCCCTGGCTACGTCGCCCGCACGATTGCGAGTGGGGCGGTGCCACTCGCCGCCGGAATCCCACCGTATCGCGAAGCGCTCGCCGACGGCGATCTCGGTCTGATGTTCGAGCCCGGCAACGCCGAGGCGCTCGCCGCGCAGATCGAGCGCCTGATCAAGGACAAACAGATGCGCGGCCGTCTGCAAAGGTCCGCCGCGGCCTACGCGAAGACGCACACTTGGGATCACGTTGCACAGGACTTCGAACGGATCTACCAAGACGTAGATGCCCGTCGCCACGACCGCATCCCCGGCAAGGCCGTCAAATCGCATATCCGTGACCGCGTCGCGCGGCGTAAACGGATCGATGTCGACCTACACATGCACACCGATCACTCGCATGACTGCGCGACGCCGGTCGAGGTGTTGCTCGAGACCGCCAAGGTTCAGGGCCTCGGTGCAATCGCGATCACGGATCACAACGAGGTCTCCGGTGCGCTCGCCGCCGCCGAAATCGCTGATCGTTACGGCGTCAAGGTGATCGTCGCCGAGGAGGTCAAGACTGCCAACCAAGGCGAGGTGATTGGCCTCTTCATCAAGGAGAAGATTCCCAAGGGCATCACGCTGCAAGAGGCGATCGCCGAGATCAAGCGACAGGGTGGCCTGGTCTATGTGCCGCATCCGTTCGACCGCATGCACAGCGTGCCCGATTACGAGCATCTGCTCGACGTACTCGACGACATCGATCTGATCGAAGTGTTCAACCCGCGCGTCGCTTTCTCTGCGTTCAATGAAGAGGCCGCGCGTTTCGCTGCCAAGTACCGCATCGTCGCGGGTGCGGGCAGCGACAGTCACGTTGCGCAGGGCCTCGGCAGCGTGCGCATCAACATGTGCGACTTCGATGGCCCTGAGGAGTTCCTCGAATCGCTGCGTGAAGCAGACATCGCCCGAGCGCCGAGCAGCCTGATCTACGTACAGGCGTTGAAGTTCTTGCAGACCAAAACAGGTCTGGAGCCGAAGGTTCCCAAACCGACCAAGCGTCGCAGCGCATCGGCGGCGCGCAAGCTCTGACGCTCGTAGCGTCGCGATCGGCGAATACCTGCCGGTTCAATAACGGCGCAAGAATCTCTGCCGCGCGCAACGCTCGCTGCGCGCCGAAGGATGGCCGCGCGGCTCGTCCAAATACATCGTCGTCGGGGCGGCTCGCGGCCGGTTGACTCCCCATCCGGTGCGCGAACCCGACATTCTTTGATCATGCCTGACGAGATCCCCGCAGAGGAAACGCCCGCCAACGAGATGCCAGCAACCGATGACGAAATCCGCGAGAAGTACCTGGAGCGCGCGATCCGCGAGCTCAACACCTTGGCGCACGACATTCATGGCTGCGATGAGTGCCCACGCGGACAGCTGATGCCGGTGCTGGGCAGCGGTCATCCTCAAGCCGACATCTTCTTGCTCAAGCAGACCGCTAAGCCAGCCGAGGTTGAAGAGGGCGTCGCCTTCTACGGCCGTGCTGGCACCGCACTGACCAAATCGTTCAAGCGGCTAGGCATTGACCCGTTGACTGTCTACGGGACCGTCTCAGTCAAGTGCCCGGTCGAACCGGAAGAAGCTGCTGAATCCTGCAAGGCTCGCGTGCTCGAAGAGCTGATGATCGTGCAGCCACGAGTCGTGGTGGTGATGGGCGCGGCGGCGTTGGACGACCTCAACGCACTCACCATGCCCGGCTCTGTTTCGCTCGAGCCGAAGCTCGGTGAAATCCGGCAGTGGACCGCTCACTGCGAGGTGCTGTTTACCCCTGATCTCGACGACTGCCTCGACGACGAGCCCGCCAAACGCTCATTCTGGACCGCGTTCAAACACCTTGGCGACTGGCACGAGGACTTGCCGCCGTACTAGGAAGCCTGGCCGCGCGCAGGCTTCTTGCCTGCCCGCTTCTCTTCTTTACGCGCTTCGATGACGGCCAGGCGTTTGGCGTCGTCGGTCAGATCGAGCACTGCGACGCACTCGATGTGTGGCGTGTGCGGAAACATGTCGACCGGACGCACTCGACGTAGTTCGTAGCCGCTCTCGACCATTTGCTTCAGATTTGGTGCGAGCGTGGTCGGGTTGCAGCTGACGTAGACGATGCGCTTTGCGCCAGCCTCAAGCACACGGCGAACGACCTTCGCCGTCAGTCCGGCGCGCGGTGGATCGAGGATCACGACGTCTGGCTCGCCCGTGTGTTCGAGCACGGCGGGAAGTGCGAGACGCATGTCGCCGGCGACGAAGTCGGCGTCGGCGACGCCGTTGAGGTTGGCGTTGACTGCGGCGTCTTCGACGGCGTCCTGAACGATCTCGATGCCCCAGATGTGCTTGGCATGCTCGGCCATCGCAATGCCGATCGTGCCGGAGCCGCAGTAGAGATCGAAAACCAGCTCGCGACCGGTCAACCCGGCGAACTCGATCGCCGTTGCGTAGAGCCGTTCGGTTTGATCTGAGTTTGTCTGGAAGAAGGCGTCTGGCGAGATCCGGTAGCGCTGGTCGAGAATCGTCTCTTCGATGAACGGCTCGCCCGCGAGCACTTTGTCCTTTGAGTCCTGGGTCGCGTTGCCGGCGTTGTCGGAGCTGCTCCAGATGATGCTCGTCGGCGGCGGGTCGAGCGTGTTGAGCGCGGCCACGAAGCCGGCACTGTCGAAACCGCCTGGCTCGGGTTCGGTCGTTGTCGTCATTAGGCGGACCATCGTGTCGCCGGTGCGGCGACCCTCGCGCACGAACAGGGTGCGCAGAAATCCGAAGTGTTCATCCTGGTCGTATGCGCTGAGTCCGCGCTCTTGGCACCAGTCGCGCACGAGTCGGCGAATCGAGTTTGCGCGTTCGCTGGCGAGCACGATGTCGTCGACGTCTTCGACGATCTCCCAGTGACCGGGGCGGTGGTAGCCGAGCGCGAGTCCGCCACCTTCCTCGGGCGCGTGAGTGCCGAACGAGAACTCGACCTTGTTGCGGTAGTTCCAGATCGCCGGATCGTCGTGGCCGCTACCTGCGGGAACGATGTCCTCAAGCTCGATCGGTGAATCATCGCCGAGGTCAAACTCACCGAAGCGTTCAAGCGCCTCACGAACCTGACGTTGCTTTTCGGTCAGCTGTGTCGCATATTCCAGTGACTGCCACGGCGCGCCGGGGTGCGGTGCACGCTCGGGCACGCGGTTCGTACCGGCTTCGAGCACCTCGATCACTCGGCCCTCGGCAAAGCGCTTTTTGCCGCCGGTGATCTCTACGACTACGCGGTCGCCCGGCAGGCCGCCGCGGGCGAAGACGACGAGACCGTCGGTGCGGCCGACGCCGGCGCCTCCGTGGGCAAGCGAATCGATTGCCAATTCAACCGTCTCACCTTTACGAAGACGGTTACGTGGCGCGCTGGTCACTGGATCTGCGGGCATTGATCGACGGTAGCGGCTGGCAGTTCGCGCCCAGATCGCGTTGCAAGCGGGCGCGAGCCCAGCGTTGAGCCATAATCGCGGAGTGACTAAGCACTTTCTGACCGGCGCCGAACTGTCCCCAGGGGATTTGATGGCGCTGCTCGACCGCGCGACCGAGCTGAAGGGGTTGCGCAGCGGCGGTGACACGATCGTCGACTCGCTCGGCGGCAAGACGGTTGCCCTGATGTTCGAGCGCCCGTCGACCCGCACACGGATGTCAGCGGAGATCGCCGTGCATGAGCTCGGCGGTCACCCGATGCTGCTCAGCGGCGAGACGATGCAGATCTCACGCGGCGAATCGCTGCGCGACACGGCGCTGGTGATGGAGCGCTTCGTGGCCGCGATTGGCGTTCGTACCGGGCCGCACTCGACGCTCGAACAACTGGCCGAACACGGCAACGTTCCGGTCTTCAATCTGCTGACCGACGATCATCATCCGTGCCAGGCGCTCGCCGATCTGTTGACGCTGCGCGAGCGCTTTGGCGACCTCGCCGGACGACGCCTCGCCTACATCGGCGACGGCAACAACGTCACAAGTTCGCTGATGGTGCTTGGCGCGATGGCTGGTCTGACCGTTGCGGTCGCGACCCCCGACGGCTATGCCCCCGATCCGGCCGCAGTTGAGCTGGCTGAGTCGGTCGCGGTGGCGGGCGGGGCGGTCGAACTGACGATCGACCCGGAGGTCGCCGCCGCGGACGCCGACGCGCTCTACACGGACGTCTGGGTCAGTATGGGAGACGAAGATTCGGAGCGCCGTAAGGCCGATCTCGCCGACTACCAGCTCAACGAGCACCTGGTCTCGACCGCCAAATCGGGCGCGATTGCACTGCACTGCCTGCCGGCGCACGTCGGTGAAGAGATCACGGCAGAGGTTCTCTACGGCGAGCACTCCGCGATCTTCGATCAGGCCGAGAACCGCCTGCACGTGCAAAAGGCGCTGCTTGAGCACCTGTTGCTGGACTGATCAGTTCGCATAGGCTGCTCGCCGTGGAGGAGCAGAATCCCGATTTCATGGAGCGCGCCCGGGCGCGCACGGAGGCCAAGAACCAGACTGCGCGCGAGCAGTTGGTGCCGCTTGAGCCCGGTGAGCGCCCGCGCGCGGTGACGATCGCCGCGATCGCCGCGATGGCGTTGGCGATCGGCAACTTGATCGCCTTTCTGGTCGGATCCGATGACGTCGAGGACACCGGCCAGGCCGCCGTGCAACTCGGCTTCATCTGCGGAATCCTCGCGCTCGCTTCGATCGGCATGTGGCTGGCGAAGTACTGGGCGGTGCTTGGTTTTCAAACGATTCTCGGACTTCAGATCATCATCTACGCGCTCTCGCTGACGCGCGTTGAAAGTGCCTGGGTTGCACTGTTACTCGTCGCGATCATCGGCGCGTCAGGCACGCTGTTTTGGTTTTTGATCCGTGCGATGGCGCGCATCCAGATGCCTGAGTCGCCCGAGGCGAAGGCGGCCCGCGAGGCGGTCGAGGCTCAGGCCGGTGACGAATCGGCGGGCGAGCCAGCCGATTCGTCCGGTCAACTAGAACCAGTTGACCCGCATGCAAAGGACACGTGATGACTGAAGGAGTATTTGATGTCGCGGTAATCGGGTCTGGTCCCGGCGGCTACGTCGCTGCGATCCGCGCAGCACAGCTTGGCCTGACGACCGCGATCATCGAGAAGGACCGCACCGGCGGACGTTGCCTTAACTACGCGTGCATCCCGGCCAAGGCGGTTCTGCGTAGCGCCGACGTGCTCGACGAAGTGCGTGCGGCCGCGACGTTCGGCGTTTCGTTGCCCGAGGGCGCAACCCCGAGCGTCGATTTCGAGACGGTCGCCAAGCGCCGCGACCGCGTCGTCAAGACATTGACCGGTGGTGTCGGTGGTCTGCTTAAGAAGCACCAGGTCACAGCGCTGACCGGCGTCGCGTCGTTCGCTCCACCGACCGCCGACGATGCGATCGAGATTCACATCACTTCCGAGCAGGGAGTCCAGGCGCTGCGCGCCGCCAACGTGATCGTCGCGACCGGCTCGATCGCCCAGCCGATCATGGACGTCGGCTTCGGCGGCCGCGTAGTCGATACCGCCGGAGCCTGGCTTGCGGTCGGCCTGCCCGCGAGCCTCGCCGTGGTTGGCGCGGGCGCCAGTGGCGTCGAGGTTGCGTCGGCGTTCGGACGGCTCGGCTCACCGGTAACGCTGATCGAAGCCGCGCCGCAGATTCTGCCAGCCGAAGAACCGGAGATCGCCGAACATGTCGCCAAGGAACTCGCGAAGCAGAATGTGACTGTGCTCGTGGCCGCGCAGATTGCCGCGATCGAGCCGCACGATTCTGGAGTCGCGGTGACGGTCAACGGCGAGCGCCATGAGTTCGAGGCACTCTGCATCGCTGCGGGTCGCACACCGGACACGGCCGAACTGAACCTTGCGGCGTACGGCGTCGTGACCGGCGAGCGCGGACTGATCGAGATCGACGAGCGCCAACGCACCGCACATCCGCACATTTATGCGATCGGTGACATCGTCCGCGGACCGGCACTCGCCCACAAGGCCTCGGAGGAAGCTGTCGTGGCGGTCGAAGCGATCGTTTCGCTTGCCGACACCGAGCCGATCGTTATCGACAACATCCCGCGCGCGACATTCTGTTCGCCCCAGGTGGCCAGTATCGGACTGACCCAACAACAGGCCAGCGACAGCGGTGCGACGGTAGTTGTCGGCAACTTCCCACTGGCCGCCGCCGGCGCCGCGACCGTCTACGGCGATCGCAGCGGCTTCGTCAAGATCATCGGCGACGCGGCCTCCGGCGAGATCCTTGGCGCGCACGCGGTCGGGCCGAAGGCTGCCGACATGATCGCCGAGCTTGCTGTCGCCAAGGCCAGTCAGATCGGCTATCCCGAACTCGCACGAATCATCCACGCGCATCCGACGATCAGCGAGGCTGTGCTGGAGGCGGCGCGCGCCGCCGACGGCTGGGTTCTGCACGCTTGATCGTCTGACCCGATCGGCCGCCGCCGTGCAATATGGTCAGCCGATGAACGACGAACAGACTCCCGACGTGGTCGAACCCGAGTCCGGTCCGTCACGCTTTTCCTTTTACTACGACATCGGCTCGCCGTACGCGTGGGTCGTCGCCGAACGGGTTGCCAAATCGCTGCCCGAGGCGGAGTGGATCCCGGTGCTGCAGCCCGACGTCGACGACGGTCCGCTGTGGGACGGCGACCAGGAGCAGATCTACGACCTCGCGCAGAAGTTCGGCGTACTCGAACCTCGCTTCAACGAAGATCGCATGAACTTGACGATCGCCGACACGCGCAAGATGGCGCTTGCCGCGACCTACGCCAAGTCGATCGGTCGCACCGTGGCGTTCAGCCTCGCCGCCTTTCGTCAGGCATTCAACGCGGCGCGAGCCGTCGATGAGGAGGACACGATCCTGCTCGCCGCGGCCGCCTGTGAGATGCATCCGCGTGCCGTGCTCAAGGCGCTCGAGATGACCTCCGTCAGCGATTCGCTGGCGGCCGCAGGCGCGACGCTACGCGAACGCGTCGGTGGCCGCACGGAGTTACCGTTGCTACTCGGCACCGATGCGGCAGGCGAACCCGTCAACGCGCAAGAGGACGATCTCTTCGCCCTGGCGCTGCGCGAATTCGCACCCGTCAAGCCCTAGCGCGCCCGACCGCGTTACGCCCACCGGCCACTGCAATATTGTGGATCGATGCCAGACGAGGGGCAACCAGACGATCCGACTTCGGTCGATCCCGCCGCCGTGCCGACCGGTGACGTGATCGGCTCACCCGCCGACGCAGCCGATCAGCCGCCACCCAGTCCGTCGACAGCGCGTCCATCGGCAGCACGCTTTCAGCCTGACCACATGTTGCCCGATGCCGACCGCGGCAAGGCACTGCTCTACCGGATGCTGCTGATCCGCCGTTTCGAGGAACGCGCCGGAGAGATGTACGCCCGCGCGAAGATCGGCGGCTTCTTGCATCTCTGTATCGGCGAGGAGGCGGCTGTTGTCGGCACGGCAGCCGCAATGCGTCCGGACGACTACTTGATCTCCACCTATCGCGAGCACGGTCAAGTGCTTTCACGGGGAACCTCGCCGAACAACGTGATGGCAGAACTGTTCGGCCGCGTCGACGGCGTCTCGAAGGGCCGCGGCGGATCGATGCACATGTTCGATCTCGAGAAGCGCTTTATGGGTGGCTACGGGATCGTCGGCGGGCATCTGCCGATCGCCGCCGGCCTCGGGCTCGCGTCGGTCTACAAAGGCAACGACGACGCGGTCGTCTGCATGCTCGGCGACGGCGCCTCGAACCAGGGCACCTTTGGCGAGACGCTCAACCTCGCCGCGCTCTGGAAACTGCCGGTCGTCTTCATCATCGTCAACAACCAGTTCGGCATGGGCACGAGCGTCGCGCGTCACAGCGCAGTCACCGACTTGTCTGCCAAGGGCGAGGGCTTCGGCGTGCCCGGCACGCGCTGTGACGGAATGGATGTGCTCGATGTTGAGTCATGCGTCAAGACCGCGCTCGACCATGTGCGCGGAGAGCGACATCCCGTGCTGATCGAAGCGGTCACGTATCGCTTTCGCGGACACTCGATGGCCGACCCCGAGGAGTACCGCACCAAGGAAGAGGTCGACCAGTGGCGCCAGCGTGACCCGATCATGCAGTTTGCCAATCGGCTGATCGGTGGTGGCGCGATCACCGGAGCCGACGCCGAGCAACTCGACCGGCAGGCACTTGCCGAGGTCGACGCGGCCGTAGAGTTCGCCGACAAGTCGCCGTTCCCGGAGCTCGACTCGCTATACGACGATGTTTATGTGCTCGGCGACCAGCTGCGTGGCTGGTATTCCGTAGACACCCGCTCGCCGGGCGCGACTCGTGGCGAACAGATCGCCGGCGACGCCGACATCCAGCGTCTAGCCGAGGCCGGCGCCGCGCACCACGAAGGCGAAGAGTTTGACGAGCAGGTGGTGATGCGCGAAGGTGTGCGCCGCGATTCGCCGGGCGGCCCGGGGCCGCTGCCCGTCCCCGAACCCGATCCCGCTATCTCACCGGACCCGCTGCCGACGCCCGGTCAAGAGGGCCCGCCGCCGCTACCGACGCCGCCGGATCCGCCGGAGCCGCGACTGCTCCCACCAGAGGACCGAGTCTGATGGCCGAACTGCGCTACCGCGAAGCACTCAACCTGGCCCTGCGCGAGGAGCTGACCCGCGATCCCAATGTCTTCATCATGGGAGAGGACGTCGGTGTCTTCAACGGCGCCTTCAAAGTCACCGATGGGCTGCTCGCCGAATTTGGCGAAGACCGCGTACGTGACACGCCGATCAGCGAGAACACGATTGTCGGGATGGGCGTGGGTGCGGCAATGGCCGGACTGCGCCCCGTCGTCGAGTTGATGACGATCAACTTTTCGCTGTTGGCGATGGACCAGATCATCAACCACATGGCACCGATTCACTACATGTTCGGCGGACAGGCGCGCGTGCCGATGGTCATCCGCATGCCGCAGGGCGGCGGTCACCAACTCGCCGCAACTCACTCCCACAGCTTCGAGGCCTTTTTCCTACACGTTCCTGGTCTGCTCGTGGCAACTCCCTCGACGCCGTCTGACGCCAAGGGGCTGCTCAAGGCAGCAATCCGCGACGACAATCCGGTGATCTTCATCGAACACGAGACGCTCTACGGCATGAAAGGCGAGGTGCCCGACGACCCCAATCATCTTGTGCCGTTTGGCCAGGCAGCGATCCGTCGTGAGGGCACCGACGTCACGATCATCGGGGTTTCGCGGATGGCGATCACAGCGATGCAGGCGGCCGACCAGCTCGCCGAGCACGAGGTCAGCGCCGAGGTGATCGATCCGCGCACGCTGCGGCCGCTCGACCTCGACACGATTCTCAAGTCGGTTCAAAAGACCAATCACGTCGTTGTCGTCGAAGAGGGGTGGCCGCACGGGGGAGTTGCCGCGAACATCACGGCTTTGATTCAGGAACAGGCCTTCGATTACCTCGACGCCCCGGTTCAGCGTGTAAGTGGCGCGGATGTGCCGATGCCCTACAGCAGGCCGCTCGAGCAGGCCGCATTCCCGCATGCAGAAAACATTGTCGCGGCCGCTCTTGCCACACTCGATACAGGAGAGCGGGTCTGATGGTTGAACGTCCTAACTAACGGATTTCCCGCCGCGCAGCTGCATGCGCGATTCCCTGTTTTCAGCCATGGTGGATGTATATGAGTGACATCGTGATGCCCCGCCTCTCGGATTCGATGACCGAGGGCACAGTCGTGCGCTGGCTCAAGCAGCCAGGGCAGGCCGTCACGCGCGGCGAGCCGATTGTCGAGATCGAGACCGATAAGGCGACGATCACCTACGAGTCCGACAGCGATGGCGTGTTCGCCGAGATCCTCGTCGCCGAAGGCCAGACCGTCGCGGTGGGTACTCAGATTGCCCGTGTCGAACAGTCCGCAGGTGCCGCCGCGCAGCCCCCACAGGACTCAGCCCAGCAGCAGCAGCAAACCGGTCAGCAACCTCCGGCTTTCGATCCGCAACAACAACCTGCATACGAATCTTCCGCCGCGCGTGCCGGCGAGTACGTGATCCCCGGTGGCACGGCCGAGCAAGAAGCGGTCGGCGCACAGCCGACACAGCCTCAAGATGAGAGCGGCGGTGACCCCGCCGCCTACGCCGCGGATGTCGGCGCTGCCGCACGCGGAGACGACAGCCGAGTCAAAGCATCGCCGATAGCCCGCCGGCTCGCCCGCAAGCTGGGGGTCGACCTGTCGGCCGTGGCCGGCACCGGCCCCGGCGGACGCGTCGTCAAGGAGGACGTCGAAGCCGCAGCGAATGTGGCTGCCGCAGGCCCTCCCTCGCCGCCGACACAGGCGCAGTCAGAGCCGCAGCAGGAGTTTGCTCCATTGCCGATACCCGACGATTCCGAGCTCTCACCGCCGCCGTTGCCGATGCCAGACGATTCCGAGTTCTCACCGCCGCCGCTGCCGATGCCAGACGGTCAAGCCCACGAGCCGCTGCCGCTGCCTCCGGATGAACCCGTCTATGAGCAGCCACACCCGACCGGCGAAGACCCGCAGTTCGCCCAGCCAACGACTCAGCCGACGACTCAGCCGACTGACCAGCCGACTGACCAGCCGACTGGTGACCAGCCGGCATATTCGCCCGCAGGCGAATCCGAGCCGCAGCTCTCGCCCCCAGGCGGTGGTCCTGACTTCGCGCCGCCCCTGTCGCCCCCGCCGCCACCAATGCCCCCGCCGCCAATGCCTCCGCAGTACCAACCGCCAACTCCCGAGCAGCCCCCAATACCCGGCGGACAGCTACCCGGCGGACAGCCGTTCCCGATGCCGCCAACGCAGCCGCAACCGCCGGGGCAGTATCCGCCGCCGATGCCGGGCATGCAGCCTCCGGTTGGGTACCCGCAGCCGCCGATGCCACTCGGACCACAGCCGGGCCTACCGGGACCGGCCCCTTTTGTTTCCGGCATGACCGGTGGCTTCCCGGCGATCCAACCCGGCGCCGGTGCACCAGGCGAGACCGCGACACGTGGCCAGTCGACGCAGTCAGCGCTGTCGAGTTCGCAGCAGACTGTCGCCCGGCGAATGGCCGAGAGCAAGGCGACTGCGCCCGACTTCTTCGTCGAGATCGATGTCGACATGACCAGCGCGGTCAACTTTCGCGAGCAGATGAAGATGAGCGTGCAGCCGACTCCGTCGTTTAACGACTTCGTGATCCGCGCATCGGCGCAGGCACTACGCAACTATCCGAAGATCAACGGCGCCTACAAGGACGGCCACTTCGAGCAGTACGGCGATGTGAACATCGGCATCGTCGTCGCCTCGGGCGAGTTGCTCGCGGTGCCGGTGCTTGGCCACGCCGATCAGAAAGGTCTCGCTCAGATCGCCCGTGAATCGCGCGAGCTCGCCGCCGCGGTGCGCAACCGAACGATCCAACCGAACCAACTCTCCGGCGGGACATTCAGCATCTCGAATCTCGGGATGTACGGAGTCGATCGCTTCACCGCGATCCTCAACGCTCCGCAGGCCGCGATCCTCGCAGTCGGCGCGATTCGCCGCAAGCCGATCATCGCCGAGGACGGCATTTCGCTCGCGGTGCGTCAGGTGATGACGCTCACGCTCACCTGCGACCACCGGATTATCTACGGCGCCGAAGGTGCAGAGTTCCTCGGAGCGGTCAAGGCTTGGCTCGAGAGTCCGCAGTCACTGCCGATCTAGTCGGCTTTGCGCTTGCCTCGCATCTCGGGGTGCCAGATCAAAAACTGTTCTGCGTTTGACGGCCCAGGCCCGTAGCGCGTGACGCGCAGCTTCGTCGAGGTGCCTTGCACCAGCACGCACCAGTTGCGCGACTCGTCCTTCGAGGATGGGACGCAGGACCGATAGGTGTTCTTGCTCATTTTCCACGTGTCGGCTGCGGTCAACAACAGCTTGAACTCTTCTGGAGCCTTCGCCTCGACCGTGTCGCGAACCAGCATCGCGTTGCGCTGCGTGCGTTGGGTCGGGCTGATGATTAGGTCGCGATTGGCGAAATCGACCGCAAATATCGCCAGCAGGCCGACGCCCAGCAAGGTTGCCGTCAGCCAGCGTTCGGCGACAGCGGTTGCGCGCGGCGAAGCGGCGTCGGCACCGGCGCGACCGCCGGTAGATGCGATGTACGGGGCGGCCCAGCCGACGACGACATATGCGAGCAGTGCGTTACCGGCCAGCGCGACGGCGATCGCACCAGTCCACGGAATCGTTCCATCGCCAAACGGATTGGCACGCAGCATCAGCGCGGCGATCACACTGAAACCAGCCACCATTACCGCCACCAGGCGGTTGCTCAGGCGGTTGCTCAGAGTGCGTCGCATCAACGTGATCTTAGGTGCCGCCGGTAGGATCGAAGGCATGAGCGGGTCGATTAAGCAGGGACGTCACGGGCGCGAGCTTTGGGTAGTGAACATCGGCCTAACTGCGTACGACGACGCCCTCGACCTACAGCTGCGGCTGCGCGATGCGCGCGCGACCGGCGCTATTGCCGACACACTTTTGTTGCTGGAACACCCAGCGATCTACACCCGCGGTCGCCGTGCCGAGCCCGCCGAGCTGCAGTTTGACGAAGCCTGGTACCGGGCGCGCGGAGTCGAGCTGCGAGATGTCGATCGCGGCGGCAAGACGACCTATCACGGCCCCGGCCAGCTTGTGGGCTATCCGATCCTTGACACCTCTGTGGTTGATGGCGACGTTCCGCGACTGGTCCAGACGATCGAATCGGCAATGATTGCCGCACTGGCCTTCGAGGGCGTCGAAGCGCGTCGCGACCCGGCCGGCCGCGGCGTCTGGGCCGGCGCGGGGGAGCAGGCGGGCAAGATCGGTTCGATCGGGCTGCACGTCGCGCGCGGCATCACGACACACGGGTTTGCCGTCAACATCGATTGCGACCTCGCGCCGTTCTCCTGGATCAAGCCTTGTGGTCTCGAAGATCCGACGACCTCGATCGCAGTGCAGAGTGGACGCTCCGGCCGGATGCAGTGTTTTTCGCGCCGGGTGGCGTTCGAACTGGCGGAGGCGCTGGCTGTGAGGCAGCGCCTGGTCGGGCGCGAGCGACTCCTCGCGCAGCTCGGTGGCGCGTCCGGGCAGGTGCCGACTAACGATCTAGTGTTCAGCGCGTGAGCGACACCGCCGCACCAACCGCACCAACCGCACCACCCGCTGGGCCAACCGCTGGGCCGAGAGTTCCGCTCGGCGGCCCAGTGCGTGAGCACAAGACGCGTTCGCGGGCCAATCCGGGCGGAGTAACGCGCGACGTGCTCGCCCGCGATCTCGGAGGTGGCGAAGTACGACCATTTAAGGACCGCAAGCCGCCGTGGTTCAAAGTCCATTCGCCAGGCGGCCCCAACTACATCGCGATCCGCCGCGAGATAAAGGGCGCCGGGCTCAATACGGTCTGCGAAGAAGCGAACTGCCCGAACATCGGCGAGTGTTGGGAACGCGGCACGGCCACCTTCATGATCCTCGGCGACACCTGCACACGACGATGTGGCTTTTGCAACGTCAAGACCGGCAAGCCGACATTTCACGACCCGCTTGAAGGCGCGAAGGTGGCGATGCAGGTCAAGCGGCTGGGGCTGCGCCACGCCGTCGTCACTTCGGTCGACCGCGACGATCTACCGGACTACGGCGCGAGCGCATTCGTGCGCGTGATCCGAGCGATCAACGCGCAGGCGCCGGACTGCCGCGTCGAAGTGTTGACCCCCGACTTCCGCGGACAAGAGATGCCGCTCGCCCGTGTGATCGAGGCGAAGCCCGACGTCTTCAATCACAACGTTGAAGTCGTCCCACGGCTCTACCCATATGCACGTCGCGGCAGCACGTTCGCGCGGTCGACCCGCGTCCTGAGGAACGCCAAGCTGATGGGCGGCGACCAAGTCGCCACCAAATCCGGCCTGATGGTCGGGCTCGGCGAGACCAAAGAAGAACTGATCGAAACCTTCGGCCTACTGCGTGAGAACCTCGTACAGGTGCTGACCGTCGGGCAGTACCTGCGGCCGACCGAGAATCACTTGCCGGTCGTGCGCTACTGGCATCCGGACGAGTTCGTCGAGCTCGAGCAGGCGGCCTACGCGATGGGATTCGAGTCGGTCGCCGCCGGTCCGTTGGTGCGGTCGAGCTACCACGCCGACCAGCACGTACCCGAGGCCCTGGCCGCGGCGCGCGCTGTCGGCTGATCTAGGCGCTCTACTCGAGGAAGGTGACGAATGCGTCGGTTGCGCTGCGCGCCGGCGGGTCACCGGCCAGCTGCGCAGCGTGCCCGAGGTGCAACAGCCCGAGTATCTGTTCTCCGTCCGGCACACCGACGGCGTCTAGCCCGTCGGGATCGCGCAGCACGCCCGGTGTTCGCCAGTAGCCCGCGAGGCCGCGTGCATGCGCGGCCAGCAGGACGATGTAAGCGGCGACGGCGGTCGCGTGTACATCTTCGGCGTCGAGGATCGGGTCGGGATTGCGAACGGCCGATACCACCACGAGCGTCGGCGCGCGATCGAGCTTGGCTGCCGATGCCGCACCAATCGCTTCGGCGTCGGCGCCATCGGGCGCCTCATCACATGCCCGGCGGGCGTCCGCCAGCTTGAGTTTCTCAAGTGCCTTCGGGCCGATCACGCGAAAGCGCCAGGGTCCGGTCAGCTTGTGGTTTGGTGCCCAGCGCGCGAGCTCGAAGAGCTCTTCAAGTTGTGCACGCGGCAACGGCTCTGGCGCGAACGCCTTGACCGTACGTCGCGAACGGATCGCGTCATCTACGTTCATCGCGCCGATTATCGCGCACCGAAAGAAAAAACCCGAACCGCAATCCATGCGGTCCGGGTTTCTCGTGTGACCTCCCGATTGCTCGGGAAGTTCGATTGCGTGCTCTGCGGAGTGCGGCGCGCGGGTAAAACGGGTCGGCTACTACGGCTGGTCGTTGTGTGTCTCGCCCGACTCGTACCACTTCTTGTGCGGACGGTGGCGCTTGACGGTCTCGCATGAACCATTCGGGTTCTCGGCGGTTGCGTCGGTGATTACGTCACGCTTGTCGAGGTGGGCGGTGTCATTTCCTTCGCCGCAGGTGATCTTGTCGGCCTCGCCGTCGCGGGTGCGAAAGACATCGTCGCCGGGTCCGCCGTCAAGCGAGTCGGTCTTGTTGTCGTCCTTGCCGCTGACGTCGCGCTTGGCGAGCGCCCAGAGGCGGTCGTTTCCTTCGCCGCCGGTTGACGTGTCGACACCGAAGCCGGCGTAGATCGTGTCGTCGCCGGGTCCACCATCCTGGGTGTCGTCGCCGTCGCCACCGTGCATCTTGTCATTGCCCTCGCCACCGGTGACGGTGTCATCGCCGCGGCCGGCCCACAGGCGGTCGTCGCCGCCGTCGCCGCTGACGGTGTCGTTACCGCGCTTGGCGTTGACCTTGTCGTCTCCGCCTGCAGCGGTGATTGTGTCTGCGCCGTTGGTGCCCTTGAGATTCTCCTTCGAGTCATCTCCGGTCACTACGGCCGCGAACGCGGTGGCTGCGAAGACCGCAAGGCACGCGATCGTCGTGGCGAGCGTCACGAAAGTTCGATTTGTCCGGATGTCTGTCATGCGATCTTCCTCCTAGAACGGGTGGGTAGTCCGTAAACCGATGAAGTCGTCCGAAGTTGCGGCGCGACAGTACTTAACTTGAACGGTCGTCGAGCACGCGCACGGCGTTATCGAGGTCGTGCGGACGCGGGCTGTAGTGATCCCACTCTGAGAGCACGATTCCGTCGCTTGCTCGCACCGCCACCACGCGCGGGGTGACGCTGATTTTGTACTTGCTGGCCAGCTCTGGACGTGCTGCGACGTCAATCTGAATCGGTTCGACACCGAGATCTTCGATCGCGTCTACCCACTGCCGGCAGCCGTGGCAGTAGGGACTGGTGAAGACGACGAGCGAATCGACGGTGGGTCGTCCGATGTCCGCCGGGTCGATCATTCGTAGCGCGTGACGCCGGTGGAGCGCTGCTCGTGCAATCAAGGTCACGATCGCGATCCCTACGGCGATCGCTGCGAGAACGATCAGTCGGTCTGACATCGCCGCTCAGGCCGCCAGCCGCGTACCGCGCAGTCGTGCGAACGCCACATACAACTCGCAACCGACGCAGATGCCCGAAACCGCTGCGAAGCCCGCGAGCGTCGTCACGATCAGTGTCAGCACCCACCCTGCCGTTGTGGCACCAGCGATGAACAAGACGGTCGCCGTCATCAGAAAAGTCGCCCCGACGATGTTGGCGAAGCGTGGCGGGCGCGAATCCTCGATCCGCCCTTCTCCGCGGCGTGGCTGAATCACCTCGAAGTAAAAGACACAAGGCAGGCACCAGCGCCGACCAAAGACGAGGCCGATGATCAGCTGCAACCCGACCAGTGTCGCCAGCGGCCAGAGATCGAACACGAAGGCAAGCGCGGTGATCGTCGAAACACTCGCCTGCAGTGTGCGTGGTGCACGTTGATCTATTACCTCGGTGTCGCGGTAGGGGTCCACGGAGGGCAGATACTTCGCTTGATACTTCACTGGCATAGTCCAGATTCTACCGAACCGTTACGCTTGGCAAATGGGTAACTCGGCCGGCGATGAGCGCCAGGACGACTCGGCAGAGCACGGCTTCCCGATCGCGGACGAGTTGATCGTCGAACCCGCCGACGACCAGCCCGAGCCTCCGCCGGAGCGGGAGCTGACGGCGATGGAGATGATGGACGCGCCCGCCCGTGCCAGCGAGCAGACCCGCCGCACAGTGCTTTGGATGGCGTTCTCTTTCATGTTCGCCCTGTTCGCACTGACGATCGGTGTGATCGTCGCCTACGGCTTGGACCCGCTGACCGTCGTCACCCTGGCGATCCTCGGCATGGCTTGTTACGCGCTGTTTGGCGCGCTGCGGTACAAGGGCGAGGATCCGATGGCGCAGTTCGACCCACCGCCGCTGCCGAAGCGCCGGCTCGGTTTGCGCCGTCGCGAACGCATGACTCCGGAGCGCCGTCCCTCTTCGCGTTCGGATTCGACCGTCGATTCCGGCGCCGATCCGGATGTCGACCGTGACGTCGACCCGCGGAAGTAACGTCCGCTGCATCGGTCGGTATGTTGCCCGGCGTGGAAAGCTACGAGATCTTCACCGCTGTGCATGTCCTTGCCGCCGTCCTCTGGGTCGGTAGCTCGACGCTCGCCAATCTGTTCGGCCGCTTCACGCTCAAGTCGGGCAACCACGAACGCCTCAAGGGGTTCCTTGAGTTCAACGAGTGGGCGGCCCCACGGTTCTTTATTCCGGTGTCGCTGACGGCGGTCGTCTTTGGCGTGCTGACGGTGATCGACGGTCCCTGGGATTTCGGCCAGCTCTGGATAACGGTGGGCCTGACGATGTTCACGATTTCCTTTCTGCTCGGTGTCGGTTTCCTCGGACCGCAGTCCCCCAAGCTGGTCGCCGACCTCGAAGCGGGCGGCCCCGACGGAGCCGCCTTCAAGACACGCCTCAGCAAAGTGCTGCTGGTCGCCAACATCGAGCTGGTCCTGCTGTACACGACGGTTGTCGTGATGGTCTTAAAACCGACCTGACCGCCCGCCACGGCCGAGCCGCCAGGACTGATCGCGGCAGTGAACAACGCCCCGTCTCTGGCAAAAGAATCAGGGCATAAAAAAACCCGCGGCGCTCTAGGGCGCCGCGGGTTTTTCAAAAGGCTGCGTTGGTCGCTAGGCCTTCTTGATCTGTACGGCCTTGGGACCCTTGTCCCCGGCCTCAACTTCGAACTCCACGCGGTCGCCTTCTGCGAGAGAGCGGAAGCCCTCCGCGACGATCTCGGTGTGGTGGGCAAAGACATCTTTGCTGCCGTCTTCCGGTGCAATGAAGCCGAAGCCCTTGTCGTCGTTGAACCACTTGACTGTGCCAGTGGGCATTTGATTCCTCCGTAGGTGTGTCTTATACGTCGCACAACGGCTGAGAATCAAACGATCAACATGCCAAAAAGCGACTTACTTACCGTCAACAATCCTATACGGATTGCTGACCTGGTGTCAACGGTAGCGGCTGACGGGGCGGAGTGGTGAATATTTTGTAGCCGTTGCACGCCAGATGGCGCAGTGAAGCGCGTCTAAGCCTCAACAGATGATGTCCAGCGCTGCGCTGTTATTGAATTCGTTGGATTCGTCAACTTCGTTATCCGAGTCGACGGTCGCGGTGAATCCGTCACATCCGCCGACGTAGGAGCGCGTTTCGCTGGCCCCAGGGGCGAGTCCTGAGAAGAACTGAACGGGCCTCATCGTGCGAGCCAGTTTGAATGGTCCGGCCGCTCCCCCGCCAACGTTTTTCACGGTGATGCTGTCCAACAGGAACTCGGTGATCACCAAGTCCGGCTTGGCCGGCGCTGGCGGCGGAACCGGGTCGAGCGTGTCAACTCGGTATGTCAGTCGCGCTTTGTCACCGTCGCCGAGTCGTCCCCCGTACGCGCTGCCACCGGTAATCACCTCCTGAATCGGAGGGGCACCCGGGGAGTAGCCGACGACGATCGCCTTGCGACGGTCGTGACGGTTGATATCGCCGTGGTCGTTGCCACCGGCGAGGCCCCAATCTGCCTCCCAGAGATCAAGCACGAACGGAACGGCCGCTCCCTGCGGCGCGGCCGGCACGAAGCCAGGCGCTCTCCATGTGCGCTTGTTGTTCTCGAGCCACTGCTCAATCCCGTCACGAGCGAAGATCTCTCGGCCGTTGACCATCACCTTCACACCGCGCAGCTTCCAGCCGCCGGCCACACCGTCACGCGACTTCTCAATCTGTAGGAACTGCAGGTCGCCGACGGTCAGTCCGGCGCGCGCCGCATCGTCGATCGGCAAGCTATACGTATCGCGATCACCGCGCTCGAAGTCGTCGTACAAGCGTTTGTCGAGCGCGAAGCGCCGCGCTCCGTTAATTCGTAAGTAGACGTCGTCGTCGGTTCCGGAGTAGCGCGATGAGCTCGTTCGCACCTCGATGAGAAGCGAGTTGACCGGCTCCCCGTAGGTCGTGCCCGATGGCACCGAGCGGATGAAACTAAATGCGTGATTCGGTTTCGGGAAGCTGTAACTGTTCTTGTCGTTGATCTCACCAGACATGAAGCGCTGGCCGCCGATCACCGCCTTGGCGAACATGTCGGCACCGTCGCCCGGCAGCGTGTCACCGAGATCGATGCCCTTGATCGAGAGCACCTGCATCCGCACGAACCGCGTGAGCCGCTGCATCGCGTCGCTCTTGGGTACCGGCCCGAGTTCGCCCGGCGCGTTTGGATCGCCGAACGCGCCGATCAGGCTCTGGAACTTCCGGCGAAACACCGTCTTTCGTCGCCCCTCGAAGTAGAACTCGGTCGCGTTGCGCAAGCTCAGCAGGCTGCCGCCCGGACCGCTGCGACCCGAGCCAATCGGCTCACCTTGGCCCTGCCAGTGTCCGGAGAACTGGGAGATGTTTGTAGCGCCCGCGATGTCGTGATTGAGCGCCGAGCCGTGACGATTCGCGTAGCTCCGCGCGCGAAACCAAAAGCCGTCGTCGGCGACCCAGGTACGAATCGCCTGAATCCACTGCCGGGTCGCGAAGAACGCGGTCATGTAGGAGTCGTTGTACCCGAGGCGCCCCGGCCAGTCTTTGTTGACACCGGTCTTCATCGACCGATTCTTGTCGGAGTGCCATCCGCCGTGCGCCCGTCGCTCTACGGGGTGGCCAGTGCTGTAGATGTGCGTTTGGGCGAGAACGTCCGCTGGCACGTCGAACCAAGTCGGCGTGGCGCCTTGCGCGAAGTTCTGCCAGTTGGGGCCGTCCACGCCCTCTACGCCCTGTGGCTCGATCCAGTTGCTGTGTGAGTAGAAATCCTGCAGCGTGTGCAGGCTCATTCCGAGCACTGACAGCAGTGCTGCCGGGTCGTTATCCGCTTTTGCCTTAAGCGCGAGGGAGTAGGTCGCGCGGCGCAGGCGATCCCACTCTTGCTGTACTTCCGGCGTTGTCGTCAGCCGTCGGTTGACGCTCGAGCCGGAGTAATCGAAGTGGGAGCGCAGCGCACCGTGAACTACCGATGTCGGCCAGTGCTCCCGAGCGAAATAGCCACCGCCCAAAAGCGTGCGCCACCACTCGCTGTGTCCGGAGTGTGGAATTGACCCGGCATTCGCGTAGAGGTCGACGAACCAGTTGTTGACCGTTACAACATCGGATGCCGTGGCGCCGAAGCCTTCGGTCTGGAGTGCATCGCGGCTGATGTCGAAATGCGGCCCGGTGTCGAACGCACTTGCGGGCGCAGCGAAAATCAGGAGCACGGCGGATACGCAGATGCCGACGAGCTTCGGCCTCATTCCACCGATTAAACCATGACTGACACACAGCAAGCGTGATGCTCCGGGGCGTTGTCACCATCCGTTTCCATGCCGTGCACGAGATCGTCACCGCCTGATGACAACGAGTTAACCCGCTGCGGCGGCCCCACGGTTAGCTTGCTGGGCAAGCTCAGTGAGTCGCCCTAGTGAGTCGCCCTGCTGCGGCTCAACTTCAACGGAGGAACAATTCATGTCCCCTGCATTTTCGCTGTTTGCGCCGGTAGGGACCGCCGCCGCATTGTATCCCGGTAGCCGATCGGCACGGGTCCTCTCAGGGATGATTCTCGGAGCAGTCTGTCTGATGCTCGTCGTCTTTGCCGCCACCGCCACGCCGTCGTTCGCCGCGGATGACGCCTCGGCCGTTTCGGCGGGCGCCTATCACAGCTGCGCCGTCACCGACAGTGGCGGGGCTAAATGCTGGGGGTACAACGCCTACGGCGGGATCGGCGACGGCACGACTTCAAACCGCTCCGCACCTGTCAGCGTCACCGGGCTCGAATCCGGGGTGCAAGACGTGTCGGTCGGCTACTACCACTCCTGTGCATTGACTACGGCCGGCGGTGTCAAGTGCTGGGGCTACGGCTTCCAGGGCCAACTTGGCAACGGGGGCTACAGCAACGCCACCACTCCAGTCGACGTCAGCGGGCTGACCTCGGGTGTCGAGTCGATCTCCTCCGGTGCCTACCACACATGCGCCGTTACGACCGGCGGCGGTGTCAAGTGCTGGGGGCACGCGGCCTTCGGGCAGGTCGGCGATGGAGTCGCCGGAAGCGTCCGCTATACGCCGGCCGATGTCGTCGGACTCACGTCGGGTGTCGCTTCGGTTTCAGCTGGCGGGTACCACACCTGCGCGGTCACCGACACTGGGGGCGCGAAATGCTGGGGACGCGGAGCCGAGGGGCAGATCGGCAATGGTTCGTACGCCAATCAAGCGACGCCCACCGATGTCCCGGGATTCAGTAGTGATGTGGGATCAATTGCCGCCGGACTGCGGCACACCTGCCTGTACACGGCTGGCACGGGCGATGTCTACTGCTGGGGCCGTGGAAGCGAAGGCCAGCTCGGCGACGGGCTGGGTACCTCGAGCAACGTCCCGACGCTGATTTCGACCGTGGCGGCGAAAACCGTCGATGGCTCGATCTCGGCCGGTATAGCCCACACCTGCCTGCTCGGTCAAAATGAATCGTTGTGGTGCTGGGGAGCCGGTTCTTACGGGCAGCTAGGGAATGGTTCGGTCTCAAATACGAATAGCCCGGTGGCTGTCACTGGATTTCCCGCTGGATCGGCGCGTTCGGTATCGGCCGGTGGATATCACAGCTGCGCAATCGATGTTGATGACAGCGTTTCTTGCTGGGGTTACCGACACTACGGCCAACTCGGTAGCGGCTCGCTCACCGATCAGCTTGTGCCTGTCGGTGTGGCCGGCTTGACCGCCGGCCCGGGCCAGATCTCCCTTGGCGACAGCCACACCTGTGCCACCACGACCGATGACACCGCCAAATGCTGGGGCCTGAACTCGTCGGGACAGCTCGGTAACGGCGGCGGATCGATGCAGACCGTGCCTGTGACCGTCAATGGATTGATTTCGAGCACCGCGTCAATCGGTGCCGGTGGCAAGCACAGCTGCGCCGTCACGCTTGCCGGCGGAGCGGAGTGCTGGGGCTACGGCGTCAATGGCCAGCTCGGCAACGGTGGTGTCTCGAATGCGATGTTCGCGACTCCGGTCTCGGGTCTCGCGTCGGGAGTCGACTCGATTGACGGTGGCGATTTCCACACCTGCGCGTTAACCACGGCCGGCGGTGTCAAGTGCTGGGGTTCCGGCACGGTAGGCAGCCTAGGAACCGGATCTAACACGAGCGCAACCACGCCTGCCGATGTCTCCGGACTCGCATCTGGAGCGACGAAGCTTTCAGTCGGTGGTCGCCACACCTGCGCGCTCACGACAGCGGGCGGCGTCAAGTGTTGGGGTTACAACGCGTTCGGACAGCTCGGAAACGGAACGACGAACAACAGCAACACTCCGGTCGATGTTGTCGGACTGACGTCGGGCGTGACGGCAATCGCGGCCGGCGGACTGCACACCTGTGCGATTGTCGGCTCGGGCGGCGTCAAGTGCTGGGGTTACAACCGCTCTGGCCAACTCGGTATCGGTTCGGTAGTCGATTCGCCCGTCGCCGTGCCGCTTTCCGGGATGGGATCTCAGACTGCGTCGATCGCGGCCGGCCTGCAACACACCTGCGCCATACGAACGAACGGCGTTCTCCTGTGCTGGGGCAACAACCTCAACGGGCAGCTCGGCCTAGGCACCTATAACAAGCACTCAAAGGCGACGCGCGTCGCCGGTTTCGAGTCCGGTGGCGCGGCAAGCGTCGCGCTCGGGCGCAGCCACACCTGCGCGGTTACCACCAGCAATGAAGCGAAATGCTGGGGCAACGGTGCCTCCGGTCAGCTGGGATACGGATCGCTTAGCAGTCAGCCGACGCCGACGGGGGTCCTTGGGTTCGCCGGCGACTGAATAACGCCACGTTCCTGATCGCCTCGCTTGAGAACCCTGGGGCCGCTCTGCGGCCCCAGGGTGTTTGCGTAATCGGCGGCGCACGGTTGTTCAAGACCCGAAGTTTCCCCGGTAGTCACGGCCGAGAGCGTCAGCAATCCCGCGGTACTGTGGGGTAGCAGGGCGAGACGCGGGAAACAACCTATCTTCACTCGCTACGGCACACCTATACAGGATGACGCAGTGACTGAGACCAGAATCACAACCTACGGAGAACTTGACCAGGGCAGCTACGAGCAAATCGAACGCTGCGCACAGGCCGGCGACTGCGTTGCCGCGGCACTCATGGCCGATCACCACCTCGGCTATTCGCAGCCGATCGGCGGCGTCGTGGCCTACAAAGATCAGATCAGTCCGTCCGGCGTCGGTTACGACATCGCCTGCGGTAACAAAGCTGTGCGCACGAACATTCTCGCGGACGAGATCAGGGCGGACGTTCCGAAGATCATGGACGAAATTGCCGAGCGGATCAGCTTTGGCATGGGTCGCGCAAATGACGAACCGGTAGATCATCCGGTTCTTGACGAAATCAGGAACGCTGACTTCGCCGGTCAACGTGCGCTCGCGGACTTGGCGACAAAGCAGCTCGGCACAGTCGGATCAGGCAATCACTACGTGGACCTGTTCGCGGGCGACGACGGCTGGCTCTGGATCGGCAACCACTTCGGCTCGCGCGGCTTCGGCCACAAGACGGCGAGCGGATTCCTTGCGCTCGCCGAAGGGAAGCGGTTCGAGGAGCACGCAAGCGAGGGCGAAATGCACTCGCCTCCAATCCTGTTTGGCACCGACACCGACCTTGGACAGAGTTACATCGCGGCAATGACGCTCGCGGGTAAGTACGCCTACGCGGGCCGCGACGTGGTGATCGAAAAAGTGATCGAGATTCTTGGAGCGACGGCGACTTTCGATGTTCATAACCACCACAACTTCGCGTGGCAAGAGAATCATTTCGGCGAAGACTGCTGGGTTATTCGTAAGGGTGCGACGCCCGCCGCTCCGGGCCAGCTCGGTTTCGTGGGTTCAAGCATGGGCGAGGACTCAGTGATCATCGAGGGCCGCACAACCGAAGGCCATGGAGCGAACGCGCTCTATTCGACCATCCACGGTGCGGGCCGGGTGATGAGCCGCACCATGGCCGCAGGGAAATCTCGCAAGCGCTGGACTTGCGACAACCGAGACTGCGATTGGTTTGCGGGGGACGGTGAGCACAAGCCCGACGACGGCAACTGTCCGAAATGCGGCTACGCGGGTATGTCTAAGCGCATGCAGCAGATCACTGAAGGAGTGATTGATTGGTCCGCCACCAAGGTAGATCTCAAAGCGAAAGGGATCGAGTTGCGCGGTGCGGTCGCTGACGAAGCCCCCGGCGCGTACAAACGCCTGCCCGAAGTCCTCGCCGCACACGACGACCAAATCAGAGTCCTCCATACCCTCAAGCCGCTTGGCGTAGCGATGGCTGGTGCCGACGTTTTCGACCCCTATAAGGACTAGATCTCGACCGACCTGGGGAGGGAAGCGAAATGAATCGCCCGAAGCATCTCCCCGTCCATCTGGTTTGAATGGTGCGAGATCGTGCCAGTCAAACCAGATGGGCTTAGACGGCGCATGTTCAAACCATCAGGTCCTGAACGGTGCGAGATCGTCGACGCGCAGCGCGACGGCGGTGAGGGAGCGACCCTCTGGTCGTGACCGATCCACCGAGCGCGAGCATCGGCG
>JBASTN010000151.1:0-3169 GCA_049274915.1 Solirubrobacterales bacterium | reverse complement strand
GACACCTGCCCGATTACCTGCCGGCCTCCCGGCGCCGGCGCCAACGCGACCGGCTCACGCAACAGTTCGCGCGCTCCCCCAGCAGCAACGCTCAACTCACACCGCGGAAGTAACACACAGACCACAGACACGAACATATGTTCGCATACTGCGACGACAAAGTCAAGCGGTCTGGACAGCAGTGAGGCGAAAGCTGATGTGCCTGACGTCCGCGTCCGCCAGAAGGCAGGCATCATGCACCGTCGCGCATAGGCATGCGCGTGGGCGAGGGCGAGGGCATGCGCGTGGGCAAGTGCGCCTCGTGCGCGGAAAGCCGCAAAATGGGGCGAACTTTGTGGCAAATGTATGCAGCCATTAACCCTTGAGGGTCAATGGCTGCTGTCAATCAACACAAACTTTCCCGCAAATTGCGCGATTGCTCCCGCAACCCGTGGCGATCCGATCCTGCGCTAGTGGTCAAACTCGCCGACGCCGCTCGACTCCCGGATCAACCCTGAACAGATCCTTGGCGCAACCTCCAGCGCGCCGGCGCTGCACGCTCAGATCTAACCCTGCCGTGCCGCCGGCGCCGGCGGCTGGGGGCCGCGCAGCTTCGCTGCCATCTGCTCGCGGCTGACGCGCTTGACGTTCCACGCCAGGCCCGTCTTCTCCAGCGTCCAGACCAGCCAGCCGCTCGGGTCCATCGCCTTCTGCCAACGGCGCAGGCCGTGAAAGGCAGAGGTCGGGAAAACGTGGTGGTTGTGATGCCACGCCTCGCCAAGGGTCGGGATCGCCAACAACCAGTTGTTCGTCGCGCGGTCCTTCGACTGAAACGGGCGGCGGCCGAACATGTGACAGATCGAGTTGACACTCCAAGTGATGTGGTGCGTCATAAACATCCGCACTGCGCCACCCCAGAAGGCCCCGGTTACGGCGCCCCACCAGGAACCGCCGGTCAGCAAGAATCCGAGCACGCCCGGGATCACCAGCGCAAGCACGATGAACCAGGGGAACTGTTTGTCGATCGCCATAACGACGCGATCCTTCAAGAGGTCCGGCGCGTAACGCTTAACCGGCGTCTGACCCTCTTCGAGCAGCCAGCCGACGTGCGCGTGCCACGCCCCACGAACGCCGCCCCAAAAACCATCGCCGTTACCGACGTGGGGACTGTGCGGATCGCCGACATCGTCGGCGTACGCGTGATGGCGACGGTGGTCTGCGACCCAATGCGTCGGGCGACCTTCAATCGCCAGTGAACCGGCGGCGGTCAGCAAACCGCGAACCCACGGCTTGGTCTCGAAGCTCCGGTGCGTCAAAAGACGGTGGAATCCGACTGTGATGCCGAGGCCGGCGACCACATGCATGCCGATCAGCAGCGCGAGATCGTGCGTGTCGACAGCAGTCTCCCAAAGCATTACGACCGCGATCACAAACGCGACGAAGGGCAGCGCGATGACGGTGATCGTGCCGATCTTGTGAGCGGTGCTGGTCGGTTCGATCTCGCCGACTTCGTCGAACGCGGAAGCCGGCGGCAGGTCTGCGCGGACAGGCGCCGAGGCGGTGCTTGAAGTCGTGGATGATGTGAGCGGATCGACAGACGGCGGGGCGATCTGGCCGGTTTCGTCAGGGGGGGTCGTGCTTGACATTTCGACTGCTTTCTTAGTAACTACCGACGTGGGGTTAGGCGACGTGGGGTTAGGCGACGTGGGGTTAGGCGACGTGCGCTAGGCGACGTGGGTTAGGCGGACCTAATACAAGCCTATTACCCGGTCGGTTACACGCTCACACTCAAACGCGGCACGCGCGCATGGCGCCTACTCGTCCATCGGTTCAAAGTCTTTGACGCGCGCGCCGCAGACCGGGCAGAACCAATCAGGCGGAATCTCTTCGAACGGAGTTCCGGGCGGAATCCCGCCGTCGGGATCGCCGATCTCGGGATCGTAAATCCAGCCACAGGTGACGCACATCCATTTGCGCGTGGTCGTCTCGACGCTCATCGCTGGCAAGGGTAGTGGTTCTTGGGTCATTTGCTCCCGCGAGAGCGGGCGAGCAGCGGACGCTCGACGAATCGCCATTCAGCCGCGCCGAAGGCCGCAGCGATCGCGATCAACAGCAGCCACGTCAGCCACGCCGACGACGGCATCAAATCGTGCCCCTTGAGAAACAGCAACAGCGGCAGATGCCAGAGGAACACGCCATACGACCAGCGCCCAAATGCCTCGGCCGGACGCAGCGACCGCGCAGCACCGATCAGCGGCTGTGCACAGGCAAAGATGATCAGCGCGTAGCCGATCGCTCCCGGGGTGTCGCGAAACACACCCAGCGCCCACGGCCCGACGTTCGCGGCGTGCCAGACGCCGTTGCCGATGGCCAACACCACGCCGACCAGCATGATCGTCACTGTCGTGCGACGGGTCGCTGGCGGCGGTAGATGTGCGATCAACATGCCGAGCGCCAGGTACGGAAGCATCGCGAGCATCGACAGCCGTGCGATCGGTCCCCACGCTTGCTCGTATGCGACCCAGTTGAACAAGATCCCGACGATCACCAACACGGCGGGCACGACCCACGCGCGCCGACCCATCCGCGTCGCGGGCAACAAGAACAGCGGGAACGCCAGATAAAAAGCCGCCTGCACCGCGAGGGTCCAAGTCGGCGCGTCGAGCGTAAGCAGCGTCGCGCGGCTGTAGTTCTGTAGGAAAAACGCGAACATCCAGAGATCGGACGCGTCCGGTAGCCGCACGCCCGGCGTTTCACTGATCCCCCACAGCAACGCGATCGACCCGAGAATCGCCAGGTAATAGCCCGGCACGATCCGCACGATCCGCCGCCAGTAGTACGTGCCGAGCGATACCCCGCGGGGCGCGCCATCGAACCTCGCAAGCAGCGGCCGGTACAGCAGATACCCCGAGAGCACGAAGAACACCACGAGGCCGATGCGCATCTCGAAGACCGCGTACTCCGCCCAACCGTCACGCGTGGGTTTACTCGGGTTGGGCAGCCGGTAGAGCCAGACGTGGTAACTGAGGACCGCTAGCGCGGCGGCGGCTCGAACGACATCGAGCGCCTGGGCGCGCGACTTCACGCCGAGGCCTCGCCCGTCGGTTCGATTTCAGCCGACAGCCGCAACTCTTCAACGGGTTCGTCGCCGGCCAGCTCATGTTCCAGCCGTGCCAACACGGCGCGGGCA
>JBASTN010000150.1:0-27537 GCA_049274915.1 Solirubrobacterales bacterium | reverse complement strand
CGAACCGTCTGCCTAAGAAGCTTGTCGAGCGCCGGACAGCCGTCGCATGGCACAACGCCATCGAGGTGGCCGGGTAGTCCGGCCCGTACGGCGTCGAGTGAGAGAAACAGCAGTGCCCGCTTGCCCTGCTCGAGGGCGGATTCGGCGACGAAGAACGCGAGCATCATGCGTTCCGCGTTCTCTTCGATACCCGTAGCCAGATTCACCACGACCAGGCCGGATCCAGTGGCGGTCTCGCCGGACTGCCCGTTCGATTCAGCCGGATCGGTCATCGACCTATTCTCGCTGATCGGCGAGACGCCGGCGCCGGTAGTCAGCTCGGCAGCGGTTCGGCCGCGCTGAGCTCGATCAACGCCTGACCGAAATTCTCGAGTTTCGCGGCACCAACACCCTTGATGCCCTCGAGGTCGGCGATGCTGGTGGGGCGCGTGCTGGCGATCTCGCGCAGCGTCGCGTCGTGGAAGATCACGTACGCCGGAACCGCGCGTTCCTCGGCCTGAGCGCGACGCCACTCGCGCAGGCGTTCGTAGATCTCTTCGCCGAGCGGATCGAGTTCGATCGGCGGCGCGCCGTCGGCCGTGCGCGTGCGTGACGCTTTGATCTGTTTGGTCGCGATGCGCAGCGGCAACGGCAGCTCGGACGTGATGAACTCGCGCCAGTTGCCCGCCAGTCGCAAGACGTTGTAGTGCTCGGGGTCGACACGCACCATCCCGCGTGCAACCAGTTGACGCAGCACACTGCGCCACTGCTGCTCACTGAGATCCGCGCCGATCCCGAATGTCGAAAGGTTTTGGTGACCGAACCGCTCGACCTTCTCGGTCTGCTTGCCACGCAACACATCGAAGACCTGCCCGGAGCCGAAGTTCTGGTCGACGCGAAAGATGCAGCTGAGCAGTTTGCGAGCGGCCTCGCCGGCGTCCCAAGTCTCGGGCGGGGCGACGCAGTTGTCGCAGTTGTCGCAGGCGCTCGAGTGTTCGCCGAAGTACGCCAGCAGCTGCGTGCGACGACAGTGGGTGCTCTCGCAGAGCGCCAGCAGCGCGTCGAGTTTTCCGCGCAGCACCTGCTTGTGTTGGTCGCTTGCATCGCCGCCCTCGAGCATGTTGCGCTGGAGGACGACGTCTTGCAGGCCATAAGCCATCCAGGCGTCGGCAGGATCGCCGTCGCGCCCGGCGCGACCGGTTTCTTGGTAATAACCCTCGATGTTCTTGGGCATGTCGAGGTGCGCGACAAAGCGCACGTCGGGCTTGTCGATCCCCATGCCAAAGGCGATCGTCGCGGTCATCACCAGCCCGTCCTCACGCAGGAAGCGATCCTGGTGGCGACGGCGGGTGTTCGCGTCGAGGCCCGCGTGGTACGGCAGCGCGTTGACTCCGTTCGCGCTGAGCCACTTCGCGGTCTCCTCAACCTTGCGGCGTGAGAGGCAGTAAACGATGCCGGCCTCGCCGTCATGGTTGTCGCGGATGAAGCGCAGCAACTGATCGCGCGCGGCGCGTTTCTCGACGATCGCATAGTGAATGTTCGGTCGGTCGAAACTGCTGACGTACTCGCGGGCGCCCGATAGGTCGAGATGCTGGGCGATCTCTGTGCGAGTGAGACTGTCGGCCGTCGCCGTCAACGCGATCCGGGGGACATCCGGGAACCGCTCGTGCAGGATCTTTAGGCCGACGTACTCTGGCCGGAAGTCGTGGCCCCACTGCGAGACACAGTGCGCCTCGTCGATCGCGAACATACTCAGCTTGCCTGCATCGTGCAGCGTCTCAAGATCAACCATGAAGTTGACGTTCGTGACACGTTCGGGCGCGGCATACAGCAGCGTCAGTTCGCCAGACATCATCCGCTCGCGCGTCGCCGCGAAATCTTCGGGCGAAAGTGAGGAGTTGAGGAAGGCTGCCTCGACGCCAAGCTCGTGAAGCGCGGCCACCTGATCGTGCATCAGCGCAATCAGAGGTGAAACGACCACGGTCAGGCCGTGCCCGGCACGCTGGCGCGCGATCGCGGGCAGCTGGTAACACAGCGACTTGCCGCCGCCAGTCGGCATCAGCACCAGCGCGTCGCCTCCGGCGGTCACACGTTCGACAATCGCTTCCTGTTCGCCGCGAAAGCTGTCAAACCCGAACACCTCGTGCAAGATCTGGCCGGGATCAATCTGGTCGGGCAGAATCGGTTGCGAGGAGTCGGCCATCCCCGGCAGCCTAAACGCGCCGTGCGCCGGATCGCGCCAAAGCGCAGAGAATTCACAGATTCGTCGCCATCAGCGAACGATTCCGCGCAACCCTAGACCGCCGATATCAACAACCGGCTCGGACTGCCGATACGTAGAACATGTTCGGAGCGAGAAAGAAGCACTGGAGGATTGCGGGAACTGGATGTCTCGCGCTGCTCGCCGCCGTTTCCCTCACGTCGATCTCCAGCGCGGGGCCGACCTTCGGCTGCAGTCGCGATCTCACGCAACAGCAGATGCTCGAGCGCGCGAGGGACATTCGTGCGGAGTTCGGACTCAATCCGCTCGACGACAGACGGTTAGTCGAACTCGATGGCAAGCGACCAGATTGCAGCGTCGGAACGGCTCTCACTCGCGCCGAGGTTCGATGGATCGATCGTCAGGAAGAGATTGCATCGAGAGAAATCGATCCGATCCACAAGTACATACGCCAGTATCGACTTCAGGATTCCTCATCGCTGGCGCTGTCCTGGACCCGGAGAGGAACGCGTCTACTCGTGAAGCTGATGACTAACCGGGCCAGGCATGCTCGCGGTTTGCGTCGCGTAATGCGTCGACCCGGGCGCCTCGTGATCAAGCCCAAACGGTTTCACAATCGGTACATCAACCTGGTCGGCAACAAGGTGGACAAGGCCTGGCCGGAAATCGAAGCTCGCTTTGGACCGATCTACGCACAAACTACGTCAGAGGAAGATGAAGAGATCGTCCTCAGCGTCGAGCTGCCGACCGTGGAACTGAACGTCTACCTGCGAGAGAACTTCGGTCCGCTCGTGCGGGCACAACAGGGAACGCCGGTGGTTGGACTCGAGGCCTATGGTCGACGCGATAAAGGCCTGGCACGCGCGCGCGGCGGCAGTTAGCCACCTCGCGCACGTGCCGGCCGAAGATCCTGCTTAGCCCTTGCGGGGCACGAATGTCAGCGCGTGACCGCCGAGACCGGCGCGACCGGTGCGGCCGATGCGGTGGACGTAGTCCTCGTAAGAGTCGGGTTGATCGAAGTTAATCACGTGGCTGACCTCAGGGATGTCGAGGCCGCGTGAAGCGACGTCGGTGGCACAGAGGATCTGCGCGCGGTAGTCCTTAAACGCCTTCAGCGAACGCTCACGTTGAGACTGGCTCTTGTTGCCGTGGATGGCTTCGCTGCGCAGGCCGGCCTTGTTCAGTTTGTCCGAAAGCTTCTGAACACCGAACTTGGTCTGTCCGAAGATGATCACTCGCTCAAACTCGGGCTGCGTCAGCAGCTCGGAGAGGATCTCGATCTTCTCTTCCTTCGACGACGCTTCGATCACGTCTTGCTGAATGTGGTCGTTGGTCTCGTTGGTCCGCACCGAGCAGGTGACCGGGTCGACCAGGAAGTCCTTCAGCAGGCGCTCAATCTCCGGAGTGATCGTGGCGCTGAAGCAGAGCGACTGGCGCTTCTGCGGCAACGTCTCGGCGATGAAGCGGATGTCCTTGATGAAGCCCATGTCGAGCATGCGGTCGGCCTCGTCGAGAATCAACACGTCGCTCTCGTCGGTCGGTAGCTCGCCCTGCTGGAGCAGGTCCTTGAGACGCCCGGGGGTACCGATGATTACGTGAGGATCACGGCGCAGAGCCTTGATCTGACGATTGATGTTCGTACCACCGACGCAGATTGCGCTGCGCAGCCCGAGACCCTTGGAGAAGATGCGGAACTCCTCCTCGATCTGGTTGGCGAGTTCGCGAGTCGGCGCCATGATAAGCACGTTGCCCTCGAAATCGTGGTCGAGCAGTGCCTGGATCATCGGCAACACGAAGGCAGCAGTCTTTCCGGTGCCGGTGTTGGCGAGACCGACGAGGTCGCGGCCGTCAAGAACCGGCTTGATCGCGACGTCTTGGATGTGGGTAGGAGTGAGGTAGCCGTGTGCCGCGATGTTGCGCTTCAACGGTTCGCTGAAGGCGAAATCGTTGAAGCTGTGCTCGGCGACGTAGTCCGGACGCTCGATCTGCGTGATCGCCGTGTTGACGAACTTCGAAGGGTGAATGTCGCTGACCTTGCGGTTGCCACGCTTATTCGAACGGCCGGCACCATTGCGGCCGGGATGGCCGCCACCGTTGCCGCGCTTGTGCTGCGGGCGACCGCCGGATGCTTTCGCTCCCGGGCGTCCGCCGCTGTTCTTGCGCGAGCTGCTGCTTGAACCGCGCGAGCCATTTGAACTGCCTGATCCGTTTGAACTGCCTGATCCATTGCTGCGCTGGCCGTTGCCATTTGAATTGCGCGAGCCTGAACGGGACTTGGAAGATCCGTAACTGCTGGACATATATAAAAACCTTTATGTAATTAACCCTGTGAATGGGCCGGCCTCGCGTTTCTCGCGCGGCCTTGATGACACGAACTTCTCTGTCGTGAGTAATTGACTGGCGTTGACGCCCGTCGAATTGAGACTCGAGGAGGTCACCGGACGAACTGCGAACCAACCGCCTACGGACATGCCGGAGGGAGAAGTTTCTGGTTGGCGCTGAGGTTTCGCATCATGGTCCCTCTGTGGACCGTGCAAACCTTCCGCGTTCGCCGTCTCCACGAGAGTAGTCGTTTCAACCTCGAACTGCTCCGACGCGTCGCCGCCCAGCAACGAATCGACCGCGGCGAAGCCGCACCACTGCTCGGCGTGCCGATCGCAATCAAGCACGACACCGACATCGCTGGACACGTGACCAGGCCACCGCTCGCCGACGAGCTCAACTGACGATTCGCGTGTGTTCCGGCGGTAGTTCGCCTGCGACGTCAAGTCCGCGTTGCCGATGTGACTCGGTCTTGGCGTGGTGCAAGGCCTGGTCCGCACGCGCAAGCAGATCCTCGACGTTCTCACCGCTGCGCCAGGTCGCCCAACCGACGCTCGCCCGAGGGTTGATGTCGTGAACGATGTCAAGCCGAGCAACTTCGATCGCCCGTTCGATGCGACTGGCGGCGAGCATCGCCTCGGTCTCGCCAGCATCGGTCATCACGACTGCAAACTCGTCCCCGCCGCGCCGGGCGGGCATATCTGCCTGCCGCGCAGCCGCGGCGATTGCGTCGGCGACGGCGATCAACACACGATCACCGAGTGAGTGGCTGTACTGATCGTTGACCGACTTGAAGTCATCGAGGTCGAGTATCAGTAATGCAAACTTACCTCCGGTCGTCGTGCAGCGGCGAATCTCGTACTCGACCCGGTCGGAGAGCCTGCGCAGGTTCGGCAACGCGGTCAATGCATCAGTGCGGGCGAGTTGCGATTTCTCCTCGGCCGCCGCGATCGTGTGCGCTCGGGTGATCGCCAGGACGATCGCGGCCAGCGTGACGTTGACGATCGTCGTCGTCACACGAATCTCGACGAACGGATAGTCGGCAGAAAAAAGGAAGGCTGCGTAGAGTGACATTGCCCCGACCAGGTAGATCGCGGCTCGCCAGAAAGTCAGCAGGGTGACGAACACCAGCACCGCCATGATGAAGAGGTCGACCGCCGCGGGTGACGCGTCGCCGATCACCAAACAGCTGACGGCGATCATCGAGACCGTCGTGATCGCAAGGGCGTAGGTCAGGTGCTGCGGTGCCGACTCGTTTAGCCAGGCCCAGACACCGGCGGGAATGACGACGAGGATCCAAATACTCAGCACCGCGAACTCGGGAATGCTGAACTCGAAGCTGGTCGCGCCGGCCGCTTCCATTACAACCAGCAGCGCGCTGCAGAGGATCACGACCGCGATCGCAGACTCCCAGGTCAGGCGCATCAACCCGGCGATCGGATCGTCGTGCAGTTCGTGCTTCTGCAGGCGGCGGCGGCGCAATGCGCCCATGTCGAATACAGGCGAGGCAGCGCCCGGAACCAATGGCGAAGGTGTGTTGGCGCCGTGACCGCGCCGCTCGGGCGCGTTGGCCTTGGCAACGTGCAGCGCGTCATCCGCCCGTTCAATCAGGTCGTGGGCAGTCTCGGGCTCCTGATAGGTCACCCACCCGGCACTGGCATGCGGAGTCAGCCCAGGGCAGAGTGCTTTACGGGCCCGTGCGATGCGAGCGCACGCCAGCTCACTGACCGCTTGGATGTCGCGACCCGGAGCTAACGCGACGATCACGGCAAACTCGTCGCCGCCGCGGCGGACCACGAGATCGCTCGGCTGCAGCGCGGACTGAATAGCCTCGGCGGTCGCCACCAGCACGTCGTCGCCGACGGAATGGTTGAAGCGGTCGTTGACCTGCTTGAAGTTGTCAAGGTCGAGCGCGATCAATGCAAATCCGTCGCCACCGCGACGAACGCGGGAGATCTCCTCGTGCAGTCGCTCTTCGAACTTGCGAACGTTAGCCACCTCGGTCAGCGGGTCGAGCTCGGCGATCTCGTGGTTGGACTGCACAGCGCGGATAAGTCTGCGCTTCATCCGCAAGGTCATCACAGAGCTGGCGACGGTGATGATCGCCAGAGTCAATCCACGCAACAACGCGTCGCGCTCGTCGATCCAAACCGACATGAAGACGATCGCTGCTGCGCCGGTAGCGATGATCGGCCAGGACTTGCGCGGCGGCAGGTAGTAGGCCGCGCCGATCGGTCCAAGCAGATAGAGAGTCATGAATGGAGCTACGACGTGCGGAGTCATCAGGTTCGAGATGAACACGCCGACGATCGCAAAATACAGTGTCGCCTGGAAGACCCATTCACGAAAGACGTAGTTGAAGCGCCTGCCGAGAATCACGAACATCGGCGCGATCAACAGCCCGCCGATGCAGAGTGCCTGCGTCACCGGATTGCGCAACTCGCGGGCGCTCGGCATGAACGCGAACAGCACCAGGCCCGAAGTGACAGAGATGGCGAAAATCGCGAGCACCCAGTAGTGCACGCGATAAGGAATGCCCAGCTCGTCGACTAGCTCATTGCTGTCGCGCGGTTGCAGCACATTGGCCAGGAATGAGGCCCGGGTGTTGACAGATGACATGAAGTTGAGTCCCCGTCGAGCGGAATTGATCTCGACAGAAGATCTATCGACGCCTCATCTAGCGGCCTACAGAAATCGAGGTAGATCGGGCCGATGATCAAACAGATGTCCACAAACGGGATCATCGGCGCGGTGCAGTGGGGCACGCGGGACCAAAACTGGGGCACTAACTACAACTGGGGCACCTGGACTCGAACCAGGGATCCCGGGACCAAAACCCGGAGCCTTACCAACTTGGCTATGCCCCATCGACCGTTAGGCGAGCCGCCAAATCGATCGCGCAGAATCGTACTGCTGTCGCTGGGTCAGCTGCGAAACGTAAGCCTTCGGATCAGCGATACTCCGGATTCTCGAAATCGAACCGCTGTCCGGCATCCCACTTCTCGGCCTGGTTTCCGTGCGCCGGGATTCCACCGTTGTTCTTCAACATGCGCGCCACGTGCATCAGATTCCACGTCGCAAACGTCGTGTTGCGATTGGTGAAATCGTTCTCTGGCCCGCCGGAGCCCTCATCGAGATATGACGGACCAGGTCCCGCTTCGCCGATCCACCCGGCGTCGGCTTGGGGCGGGATCACGTAGCCGATGTGCTGCAGCGAGTAGAGAATGTTCATCGCGCAGTGCTTGATGCCGTCCTCGTTGCCGGTGATCAGACAGCCGCCGACGCGCCCGTAGTACGACCACTGCCCGTCCTCGTTGTACTCGCCGCTGTGGGCGTAGAGGCGTTCGATCACCTTCTTCATCTCGGAGCTGTTGTCGCCCAGCCAGATCGGGCCGGCGAGCACGAGAATGTGCGCGCCGAAGACACGCGGCCAGAGGTCGGGCCAAGCGTCGGTCCCCCAGCCCTGCTCGCGCATGTCGGGGTATACGCCCGGCGCGATCGGATGGTCGACTGAGCGAATCTGGTCGACCTGGACGCCGTGCTTCTGCATGATCGCCGCGCTGATATCGATCAAGCCCTGCGTATTGGATTTGTCGGGCGACTTCTTCAGCGTGCAGTTGATGAAGGTCGCTTTAAGATCGCTGAAATCCAGGTTGATTGCGGGCGAATCGTTCACTGCCGTCCTCTCGTCGATATGAAGTTCTTCCCTTACTTACCGGCTTTGGAGCAGCGATGCGCCACGCACTCAAGTGGCTCCCCGATTGAGCAGACCCGGCGCGAAAGTAGGATGCGCGGGTGGCTTCGGTTGGCGCAGTGATCATCATGGCGGCGGGCAAGGGAACGCGGATGAAGTCGGCGACCCCGAAAGTCCGCCACGCGGTCTGCGGGCTGCCGATGATTCTCTACCCCGTTCTCAGCGCGCACGGTGCCGGTGCCGAGCGGGTCGTCGTCGTCACCGGACCCGACGACAAACTCGGCGATCTCCTGCCCGACGGCATCGAAGTCGCGGTCCAATCCGAAGCCCGCGGAACCGGCGACGCCGTGAAAGCTGCCGCCGAAAGTGTCGGCGAGGCTTCGCAGGTGCTGGTGCTCTCCGGTGATGTCCCGCTGATTGACGTGGACTTCATCGAGAAGCTCGCCGCGCACCAGACCGAGTCCGCCGCTGCGATGGTGGTCGCGACAGCACGGCTGGCGGATCCATCCGGCTACGGGCGCGTCGTGCGCGCCGCCGACGGCGGCGTCGAGCGAATCGTCGAAACTAAAGTGGCTGGCGACGCGACCGACGCAGAACTTGCGATCGACGAGATCAACGCCGGCATCTACGCATTCGATCGCGCAAAGCTTTTCGACGCGCTCGATCAGGTCGGTGCCGACAACGCCCAGGGCGAGTACTACCTGCCCGACGTCCTGACGATTCTGCGCGCGGCAGGCGAGACCGTCTCCGCATTCGACATCGGTTCGCCCGAGTACATGCTCGGCGTCAACAGCAAGGTCGACCTCGCCGCCGTCACTGCGGCGATGAACGCACGGATTATCCGCGACCACCAATTGACCGGTGTCACCGTGATCGACCCCGGCAGCACTTGGATCGAGTCGACCGTGAAGATCAGCCCCGACGCAGTGATCGAACCTGGCAGCTATCTGCGCGGCGACAGCTCGATCGGCAGCAACGCAGTGATCGGACCGCAAAGTACCTTGACCGATTCAGTAGTCCACGACGGCGCCACGGTGATCCACTCCTACCTCGTCGAATGCGAGGTCGGACCGAGTGCGAGTGTCGGCCCGTTCGCCTACCTGCGCCCGGGCGCCAAGCTGGCAGAAGGCAGCAAGGCGGGCACTTTCGTCGAGATCAAGAACTCAAATATCGGCGCCGGGGCGAAGGTCCCACATCTGTCCTACATCGGTGACGCAGACGTTGGTGAAGGCAGCAATCTCGGCGCCGCGACGATCACCGCCAACTACGACGGAAAGAACAAGCACCGCACTGAGATCGGCGCCGGGGTGCGCACCGGAGTAGACACAACGCTCGTCGCTCCGGTCAGCGTCGGAGACGGTGCGTACACTGGAGCAGGAAGCGTCATTACTAAGGACGTGCCCGCAGACGCCTTGGCCGTCGCGCGGTCGCGCCAAAAGGTCATCGAGGATTACGCAAAACGCGATTGCGCAAAACGGAAGCGTGATGGAAGCAACCACGATGCATAGCCCGCCTCAAGCCGACTCGCCGGAGGCTCAAGTGCAGCCCGAATCTGGGCTCGCCACGGTGATCTCGCGCGAGAACGACAAGCGTATGATGGTCGTCTCGGGACGCGCCTCACAGCAGCTTGCTGGTCGCATTGCCTCGCGCCTGGGTGTGGGCCTGTCGCCGGTGACGCTCAAAACTTTCAGCAACGGCGAGGTCTACTGCCGCTTCGAGGAGTCGGTGCGTGGCGCCGACGTGTTCATCGTCCAGTCGACCTGCGGCAACGACGCCGCCGGAATCAGCGCCAACGACGCTTTGATGGAACTGATGGTGATGATCGACGCCGCCGTCGGCGCATCGGCACACCGCGTGATCGCCGTAAGCCCTTGGTACGGATACTCGCGGCAGGACAAAAAGTCCGCCCCGCGCGAGCCGATTACCGCCCGGTTGGTCGCGAAGATGCTCGAGGTCGCCGGTGTCGACCGCGTCCTGACGATGGACCTCCACGCCGGGCAGGTACAGGGTTTCTTCAGCAAGCCCGTCGATCACATGACCGCGATGCCGATCCTTTCGCAGTACATCATCGACCAGCACGTCCCCGGCGACTGCGTAGTCGTCTCGCCCGACGCCGGTCGCGTCAAGTTGGCCAAGAAATTTGCCTCCAAGATCGGTGCCGAACTAGCGATTCTCAACAAGGACCGCCCCGCGCACCAGGTCGCCGAGATCGGCTACGTGATCGGTGACGTCAAGGGCAAGACCGCGATCCTCGTCGACGACATGATCGATACTGCGGGCACGCTGTGTGCCGCGGCCCAGACCGTTGCTGACGAAGGCGCCAGCCGAGTGATGGCAGTGGCCACACACCCGGTACTAAGTGGCAACTCTTTTGAGAACCTCGACAACTCACCGCTTGAATCGATCGTCGTGACCGACACGATTCCGCTGCGCGACGGCGCTCCGGAGAAGATCAAAGTGCTGACGGTCGCCGACATCCTGACCGACTCGATCCGCCGCATCTTCACCGACGACTCGGTCTCCGAGATCTTCGCCGGCGAGAACCAGCTGTTCTAGACCGCATTCGTTCGGCACAAATCTTCCCAAATTGCGGCCAGATGAGAATCTGGCCTTGACATAGGAGCAACCGATGGCCGACGCAGTTTTCCGCACCCCCGAGGAGCGCTTCGAATCGCTTCCTGCGTTCGACTACGAACCGAAATACTGGGAGTGGGACGGCTTGCGGCTCGCCTACATCGATGTCGGCGAAGGCCCGCCGATCCTGCTGCAGCACGGAGAACCGACCTGGAGTTTTCTCTGGCGCAAGGTGATTCCGCCGTTGGTTGCCGCCGGCTTCCGCTGCATCGCACCCGATCTCCCGGGCTTCGGTCGTTCCGACAAGCCGACCGATCTCGCTTGGTACAGCTACGACCGGCACGCCGCGCAGCTGCGCCAACTCGTCGAGCAACTTGATCTCGACGGCGCGACCTTCGTTGTGCACGACTGGGGCGGACCGATCGGCCTGCGCGTCGCGACTGAGTCGCCGGAGCGAGTCTCACGAGTTGTCGCGATGGATACCGGAGTCTTCACCGGCTCATTCAAAATGAGTGACAACTGGCAGCAGTTTCATGACTTTGTGATCAACACCCCCGACCTGCCGGTCGGATTCCTGATCAAGGGCGGTTGTGCCAAGGACATGCAAGACGACGTCTTCGCCGCCTATGAAGCTCCGTTCCCCACGCCCGCTTCAAAGGCCGGGCCGCGCAGTTTTCCTCCGATGATCCCGCGCTCCGAAGATCATCCCGATGCAGTCACCGGCCGCCATGTGCTCGAGCAGCTCGCCAGGGCCGACTGGCCGAAGTTGGTCCTCTGGGCTGACCGCGACCCGGTGCTGCCAGCCAGGCTCGGCGAAGCACTCGCAGCGCGCATCGGCGCGCCGTCGCCGACCTGGATCGAGGGGGGCGGACATTTCCTTCAGGAAGACTGCGGCGCACAGATCGGCGAAATCATCGCCGAGTGGCTCGCACAGCGCTGACTCCTGACCCTTAGGCAGCGCGACATGAGGTCGCGGTGGCGTAGATCGTCGCCAACCGATCTGCAAACTGCTGTTCTCCGTGATGCTCCCGCGCCCGCCGGAGCGCGCGCTCCCCTGCCGCCGCACGTATTTCCTGGTCGCCCTGCAGCACTCGCATCTGTTCTGCCAACGCGTCGGAATCGCCCGCGTCGAAAACCAACTCGGGATCGGTCAACTCGGGCAGGCCACCACGGCGGCTGACGAGCAACGGGATACCTCCGCCCATCGCCTCAAGCGCAGCAAACGGCAAGACCTCGCGCCAGAGCGACGGGATCACGCAGTAGGCAGCACCCAGTCGCGCCGCGACCAACGCCTGCCCATCGACGTGCCCGAGAAAATCGACCGGTGCGCTAAGTGTTTGGGCTAGTTCGACAGCCTCGGCCAGCGCGGGGCCATCGCCGGCGACGCGCAAGGCGCACCCCGACTTCGCGGCGGCCTCAACAGCCGTGAGAATTCCCTTCTCGCGCGTGACCCGACCGGCGAACAAGCCGTATCCGCCGTCAGCGCACCGGCTCTGATCGACGATCTCGGCGGCGGGCAGCGAAGTCGGCAGCACCTCGATCGGCAGATCAAGTCCGGCATCGTGCAGATCGGCGGCCAGTTGCTTCGTCGGCGAGACGAATAAGTCGACCAACTCGGCCAAATGCGGCTGGGCACGTCGTAGGCCGATCGCGTAGGCCGCTGCCTCTGGCATCGATCCACGGCAGTTGTGCCGAAGCCCTTGCTGAGTCGATCGTGGGGCGCATTCAAGGCAGTCATGTCCGTCGCGGTAGGCGACTCCGATCGCACAGAACAGACGGTAATTGTGTAAATGCATGACGACCGCGGCGCCAGAGTCGTGCGCGGCCTTCAGCCCGCGCCAGCCAACCGCCGGATGAATGTTGTGGGCGTGGACGATCGTGGCATCGATTTTGCCGGCGGCCACGCCGATTCTTTCCGGCTCACGGCCGCCGCGGATGATCGCGCCTCCTGCCGACAACCGGCCGATTGATTCACTCGAGTGCTCGTAGAGCGCCGCAGCGGCCGCGTGCCCTCCCAACAGGTCCATCAACTCGCGTACGTAACGCTCCTCGCCGCCGGACTGGCGGTAGCGGTTGTGCACGACCAGCACTCGCTGATCGGCGAGTGCTGCGGATGATCCGGAAGCGAGCATGCTCTGCGCCCCATCGTAGAGCCGGACGTCGGCGAACCGTCTACGGGGTCAGTCAGAATCGCGGACCCAGATGCCAAGTTCTGGTCCTTGAACATCGAACCTAACCACAACTTCGCAGTATGTCGAGGGTTTTCGTTTACCTCGGAATGCAAACCGCTCTAACCGGAGGTCGTTTTGGTAGCTTGCGACGCAATGTTCAGCTCGGTAAAGACATTGACAGCCACGCGAATCGCGCTGGCGACAGCATTCTGTCTATTGCTGATCTGTCTGTTGCTGATCAGTGGATCGGCGTTTGCCTCCGGTGACGATGTGGTCGCCGACTGCACCGACAACGGCTCGATCGACCGCAAGTACTCCTCCGGCGAACTCAAAAGCGCGCTTTCAGGCCTGCGCACCGATGTCGAGGAGTACACGGACTGCCGCTCGCTGATAGAGCAGGCACTACTCGAGTCAATGAAGAAACGCAACAAGGGTTCCGGCGACAGCAAGGACGACAATTCAGCGACTCTTGCATCGTTGACGACCCCAGCACAGCGCAAGAAGGCACAGCGCGAAGTCGAGGAATCCACCAAGCTTTCCGAGTCCGGCCCGATCGGCGGCGTCATCGGCGCCGAGGTTGAACGCCAGGGCTCAACTCTGCAGTCGAACTCCGCTCCCGGCGTCCCGACCGCACTGATCATCGCGTTGGTCGGGATGGCACTCCTGTTCACCGGAGATCTGGCTGGACGGATTGCGAAGATGCCGGGCATGAAGAAGTTTTCGCCGAAGACCGGTCCGCTAAGCGGCCGCCCAGACTGACGTGAACCGACTGCAGTCCCTGCGCGGCGGCGTGCCGGTCGTCGTGGCGACCGCTGCGCTGGTCGCATCGCTCGCTTTCGCAACCGCCGGCGGATTTGATGTCGCCCAGACCGGCGCCGCGCTAACGCTCGCCGTTCTGATCGTGACCGCCGCATTCGGCCGCGCCGCTTACACGGGCACGCTCGCGCGGCCGTTCAGCGGGTCTACGGCACTGCTCTTGATGACGTTGCTGTGCGCGTTATCGGCCGTCTCGGTCGGCTGGTCCGTATTGCCTGGAGCGTCGAGTATCGACGCGACCCGCACGATCAGCTACACCGCGATTCTCGCTTTCGGCGCGCTGGCGGCACAGTTGCTGCCGCGCCGGTCCCGTGAGGTCGGCGGCGGGTTGCTACTTGCCGCGCTAGTGATCTGCGTGTACGCACTGCTCAGCCGAATTGTGCCGGGATGGTTCCCGGCTTCAGACGCTTCAGCTCGCTTGCGCCTGCCATTTGAATACTGGAATGCAGTCGGCGCGGTTGGGGCGTTCGGATTGATTTCGTCTCTCTGGCTCGGCAGCGCACGGGAAATCAAGCCGTGGCTGATCGCGCTCAGTTTTCCGGCGGGGGCCTTGTTCCTCGTCGTGCTCGCACTCAGCCAATCGCGTGGTTCGATGGCCGCTGCGGTGGTCGGCGTCGCCCTCTGGCTGGCGCTTGCGCCACGCCGCTTGCGCGCGACACTGTGGCTAGCTTGCGTTGGTTTCGTCGGTGCGCTTGTCGTTGCCTGGGCGTACGCCCAGCCCGCGCTGTCGGAGGATTTCATCGCGCTCGCTGAACGTGAGAGCACCGGACGTACTTTTGCACTAATCCTGGCCCTGATGATCATCGCGCTCGGCGGTGCCGGTTACGGCATCGAACGCTGGCGGCGCGACACCGGTCTACGCCCAAACCAGCGCTACGCACTTGGCCGGGTCCTACTGGTCGCGCTCGCGCTCAGCCCATTCGTCTTCATCGGCGCTGTCGCGGTCGGCAGCGACAAGGGCGTCAGCACGATCAGCGACAGCGTCAACGAACTCTTCAACGCCGACGTTTTGGCGGCGCCCGCGAACTCCCCCGAGCGACTGACACAGACGAATTCGCTGCGAGCTCGCTACTGGAGCGACGCCTTCAAGATCTGGGGCGATCACAGACTTCACGGAACCGGCGGCGACACTTACTCCGTCGCGCGCCTCCCCTACCGCGTCGACACGCTTCGCGTCAACCACGCCCACGGCTACGTGCCGCAGACGCTCGCCGACTGGGGTCTTTGGGGTCTCGCTCTGATGATCGCGCTGACGGTCGCATTCGTGATCGCATTCGGCAAGGCTGCCGCCGCGAAGGCGATCGCGCCGTGGCGTTGGCTCGAAAGTGCCGACGACAACCGCCTGGCGGACCTCGGGATTGCGATCGTCGCAGTCGCGTTCGCGGCGCACTCCGCCCTGGACTGGACTTGGTACATCCCCGGTGTCGCCGTCTTCGGTCTCGTCAGCGCGGGGTGGATGTTCGGTTCGGCACACCGCCTCTCCGGGCGCACCGAGAAAGGTGAGCGGGTCTCCCCGACGCCGACCACGCGCGCGCTACGCGCGTCCGGCATCGCGCTGATTGGACTGGCCGCCGCATTTGCCGTCTACCAGCCGTCGCTTGCCGCACGTAAGGTCGACAACGGATTCGAGCGGCTCGCCGCCGGCAACCCGGCGGAGGCGTTGAACGACGGCCGCGACGCACACGACGCGGATCCCACGTCGGACAAGCCCTACTACTTGATCGCAGCCGCATACGACGACCTCAAACAGCCACGCGCCGCTGATCAAACACTCGCGCGCGTCGCGTCGATTCAGCCGACGAATCCCGAGACCTGGATTCGTCTGGCCGACTACCGCCTCAACCAGCGCAAGGACCCGAAAGGCGCGATCGAGGCGTTGAAAGCTCTGCTGTTCATCAGTCCGAACAATGAGCGCGGCAACGCGCTGCTTGAGAAGGCCAAGCAACAGCGCATCAACCAGTTGCTCGAAGAACAGATCGAAGCCGAGAGCCGTCGCATCAAGCGCAAGATCGCCAAGCTACGGCGCGAAACCGCCGCGCTCGGCATTCCAGCCGCGCCGGTGCCCGAAGGCGCCGTCGCGGCGACCAACTAGATCACCTCCTCCATAGACATCGGCCCTAAAGGCGCAGCGCCTCAGCGACGAGCACACCTCGACGTCGCATCAGATTCGGTTGTTCAAATCCGCAGTCGACCAGTGCTGTGGTCAGCGACCGTGCTGTGAAGAAGCGCAGATGCGGCGAGAGTGGATCGAAGTGGTCGTTCCAGCCGGCAAACGCAAGCCGCAGCCGCAGCCGCAGCGGATGGTCTGGCGTGATCACCAAGAGACGGCCGCCCGGCAGCAGCACGCGACGCGCCTCCGACAGAAACGTCTGCGTGTCAACGACGTGCTCAAGCGTGTCGCAGCACCAGATCGCCGAAACCGAATTGTCGTCGAGGGCGAACCGCTCGTCTGCGTCGACGGTGTGAAGCTCGGCACCGGGCTGGCGGCGGGCGGCTCGTTCCAGCGCGACCGCCGAACGATCGGCGGCGTGCAGTTGAACCCCGGGCTGGGCGAGTTCAGGCAGGTAGACCCCGTCGCCACAGCCGAGATCGAGAACCGAACCTGCGCCGGCGGCGAACTCGCGAGCCCGCGCAGCAAGCCAGGGGTCCGGCGGACGCGGCTCGTCCGGAACCAGCCGCCAAATTGAATCGTCGTATTCGCTCGTCAAAATGTCTTCGAATCGCATCGCGCGGGAACGCCCGGTACCGTAACGGGACTGGATCTCCCGCAAGACGATGTCCGTGCCGCCCGCGACTTGCAGCCGCAGATCGGGTTCTGAGATATGCAGAACTTTCGAGGCAGAGCTTTCAGTATGTGGCGTCAGACGGCGCCTCAGGATTAATGCCGCCAAACACGATCGACACAAACCCCACATCAATTAGCCCGACATCGGCCGACGCCACCCCGGTCGGCGGTTCTTTAGTCGAACGCACAAACGGTCGCGATGTGCGCGCCAGACGGCCCGCACTGATCTCGATGATGTTTCAGCGATCGACACTGACGCGAGTCGCCAACACGATCGTCCTTGCCGCACTCGACCTCGCGCTGCTCTTCGCAGCTCTCGTGATCGCGCTGGTTACGAAGAACATCGGTATCGGCTCAGAGGTCAAGCTCGACGATTCAGTCGACTACGCGATCAATGTGCTGCCGTTCGCCGCACTGGTGATGTTGCTGCTGTTTACCGGTGACGGGCTCTACAAGGCGCGCCACCTGCGTCCCGGATCCGCGCGGATTCTCGGGTCGCTGTTCAAGGTGACACTCGTGACGCTGGTCTTCGCCGTGATCGAGGGCGAGCGTTTCAACAGCTATTACATCTTCTACTCGACGTTCCTCACCGCCGCCGTGTTGATCATCTCCGCCCGCTTCCTCTTCGACCGCAGCTCAGAAAAGCTCGAAGAGGCATTCGGCCACACACGGCGCGCAGTGATCGTCGGATCGAACGACCAGATCGACGACGTCGCGGCGGCGATCGGCAGTGGCCCGGTCGAGCGCAGCCGGGCGGTCGGTTTCATCTCGCTCGAGCCGCGACCCGAAAACGGCCTACGCGATCTCGGCAGGCTCGAGGACATCGAAGACCACTTCGACGAAATCGACGAGGTGATCCTCGCCGATTCTGCGTTCCCGCAGGAGCTGGCCGTCGATCTCGTCGATCGCTGTCACCGTGCCGGAGTGTCGCTGCGTGTCGCTCCATCAACGATGGAGATCCTCTTCGCCCAACAGGCCGAGTTCGTACCCGGCGAGACACTGCCGCTGTTCGAGATCAAGCCTCCTGTCTTCGAGGGCACCGACTTCATCGTCAAGCGCATCTTCGACATCGCAGTAGCCAGCCTGCTGCTAATCGTGCTTTCACCGCTGCTGATCCTGATCGCGCTCGCCGTCAAGGTCACATCGCCCGGTCCGGTGTTGTTCCGTTCGCCGCGCCCCGGCATCGGCGGCGAGTCGTTCGACTGCTTCAAGTTCCGCACGATGCAAGAGAACGCTGACGCACTACAAGACGAACTCGAAGAACTCAACGAGGCCGACGGTGCCCTGTTCAAGATCAAGAGCGACCCGCGCTTGACATCGGTCGGCGGGTTTCTGCGCAAGTGGTCGTTAGACGAGTTCCCGCAACTATTCAACGTGTTGCGCGCCGAGATGTCACTCGTCGGCCCGCGGCCGCTGCCGCAGCGCGACTACGAGCGGCTCGATGACTGGCACAAGAAGCGCTATCTGGTGCTGCCGGGCCTGACTGGTCTCTGGCAGGTATCAGGCCGCTCGGAGCTCGACTTCGACGATCTCGTACGGCTCGACTTCCTCTACATCGAGCGCTGGTCCGTCTTCTTTGACGTCGTGATCATGCTGCGCACGATCCCAGCAGTGTTCGCGCGCCGCGGCGCCTACTGATTGCGCTGCCTGATTGCGCGGCGATCTAGCGGGCGAGCCGCTCGACGCCGGCCAGGTCGATCGTCTTGCGAAGTCCCTCTCGCAGATCGATCCCCGGCTCCCAGTTGAGCATCTGCTTCGCCAGCGTGATGTCCGGCTGACGAACCTTCGGATCGTCGATCGGCAGCGGCTCGAAGATGATCTCGCTGCGCGACTCTGTCATCTCGATCACTGTCTGAGCCATCTCCAGCAGTGTCAGCTCGGTCGGATTGCCGATGTTGACCGGGTCTGCGTAGTCGCTCTCGGCAAGCGCGATGATGCCGCGAATCAAATCATCGACGTAACAAAATGAGCGTGTCTGTGATCCGTCGCCGAAGACTGTGACCGGCTGCTCCTGAAGCGCCTGGCGCAGGAAGGTCGGGATTGCGCGGCCATCGTGCGAGCGCATGCGCGGGCCGTAGGTGTTGAAGATCCGGGCCATGCCGGTGTTGACACCCTGCTGGCGGCGGTAAGCCATCGTCAGCGCTTCGGCGTAGCGCTTGGCTTCGTCGTAGACGCCACGCGGGCCGATCGGGTTGACGTTGCCCCAATAGCTCTCGGGCTGAGGGTGAATTTCGGGGTCGCCGTAGACCTCGCTGGTGCTGGCGATCACGAAGCGCGCGCGCTTGAATTTGGCCACTCCAAGCGCATGATGAGTGCCGTAAGCGCCCACTTTGAGGGTGTGAAGCGGCAGCCTCAGATAGTCGATTGGGCTCGCAGGCGAAGCCAAGTGGTAAACGAAATCGACTTCCCCGTCGATGTAAAAGGGCTGGGTTATATCGATATTCAAATAAACGAAGTTTTCATCGCGAATGTGCGCGATGTTTTCGAGCGACCCCGTTTCAAGGTTGTCCACGCATAAAACGCGGTTTCCCTGCGCTAAAAGCGCATCACAAAGGTGTGATCCAAGGAATCCCGCACCGCCGGTTACTAGGCAAACTGACATGTTGAGGACAACTGTAACGGTGGACCGCGCAAGAACCCCTTTAGGTGGTGCCATGCAAGCCCGATGGCGAATACAAATGCAAACAGCAGCTCAAATGACAGTCACGACGATTTCGGCGTGCACGATCTCCTGCAAGCAAAGCTGGTCACGGACGATGACTTAGATGGCCGCCAGCAACGGAAGATCACCCAACCGAAAGCGACCCGCGCCAGCGCCGCTGCCAATCAACCTGCCCGTGCCCGAAGAGTTAGTCGATCAGGAACCCCAGCATCTGACGCTCTCGGCTAAGAGCAACGGTGAGCTGACCCCTGCGCAACGCGCGCGGCTGGGTCTCGACATCAACCCGGCTGAGCCCGAGCCGCAACCGGCAGAGCCACAGCAACCGGTGCCTGCGGCGCGTCCTCAACCCGTTGCCCAGGCTCCGCCGCTCGCGGCTGCGGCAGAGCCCGTACCTGCCGCAGCGCAGGCCGAACCGACCGATTTCGATTTCCGCGCGATGGAGGCCGAGCCGGAGCCGGAAGTCGCGCCGCTGGTTGAAGCGACCGAGACCTTCGCGCCGATCGCCGAACAGCCGCGGCTCGCGCCTGTGCGCCAGCACACCGGCGCAGGTGACCGGGCGCCTGCCGAGCACGCTCCCGAGACGCGACGCAAAACAAATGCCGAGCGGCGAGCCGAGCACCTCGAAACCTTCGAAGACGTCAAGCACGACCGCAACATCCTCACTTACGGCGTCGCCTGGACGGCGTTCTCGATCGCCGTTACCGCAGTCATCGGATTCACCGCCAACATGGGTGGCGACCCGGCCGCCGCCGCAGGCCCCGGCCCGATGATCCCAGGCATCGCCTCGATCGTGATGGGCTGGGTCGTTGTCGTCGCATCGCGCCCGCTCGGCCGCTACTGGGGCGTGATGATGTTGATCCCCGCTCTGGTGCTGATCGCCGGACCTTATGTCTACAAGAACTTCTGGGCCGGCAGCGTCGAAGACGCGGCCCATTCTTATCTCAGCGTGCGCGGCACAAACTCATCGATCGATGTCGACGCGACCAGCGTCGTCTCAGAGACAGTCAACACCGAGCGCGGCTGCTTCTCGATCAATCGTGTCCGCAGCAGCAATGACACCGAGGTCGCGGTCGTCACATACGTCGCCGAAACCGCCCGCCAGCAAGCCGACTACGCGCTTGCTCCCCGCTACGCCGGTCGCATCGAGGCCGGCGGCGAACGCGCGGTCAACCGTGTCTTCACCTTCAAGGGTGGACGCGCGCCGGCGATCGTCTCGACTCCCGGCGTCGCACCGCTGGACTGTAAAAACTCCGTCAGCGCACCCGGATCGCGTGCCGGCACCACGCCGCGCGACGCTGACGAGTCGGCACCACTCGCCGACTAACCAGGAGTTCGACGAATCCGCTGATCGGCCGTTTCGACACCCTTGATCTAGGATCAAGGCCATGTCTACCACCGATTCCAAGCCCACGATCGCACCGGTCGTCGGCCCCGACGACGAGCGCCGCTTCACCGACAGCGGCATCGAAGAAAAGCTTCTTTACGATGATTCCGACATCGCCGGTCTCAACCTGCCCGAGCGCCTCGGCGCACCGGGCGAGTACCCGTTCACCCGTGGTGTACACGGCGAGATGTACCGCTCACGCCACTGGACGATGCGCCAGTACGCCGGCTACGCCAGTGCACGTGAGACCAACGAGCGCTTCAAATACCTGCTTAACCACGGCTCAACCGGTCTCTCGATGGCCTTTGACCTGCCGACCCAGCTCGGCCGCGACAGCGACGATCCGTTGTGCGAAGGCGAGGTCGGACGCACCGGCGTAGCGATCGACTCGATCGAGGACGTGCGCGCAGTCTTCGACGGAATCCCGCTGGACCAAGTCTCCACGTCGATGACGATCAACGCTCCGGCCGGCGTGCTCTTGCTGCTCTACGAACTGGTCGCCGAGGAGCAAGGCGTCGACTCGACCGCGCTGCGCGGAACGGTGCAGAACGACATCCTCAAGGAGTACATCGCCCGCGGCAACTTCATCTACCCGGCGAAGGCCTCGATGCGCCTGACGACCGACCTCTTCGCCTACTGCAACGAGCGCGTACCGCGCTGGAACACGATCTCGATCAGCGGGTACCACATCCGTGAAAAGGGCTGCAGCGCCGTCCAAGAGGTCGGCTTCACGCTCGCAAACGGCATCGCCTACGTACAAGCCGCGATCGACGCCGGTCTCGAGATCGATGATTTTGCGCCGCGCCTCGCCTTTTTCTTCAACGGACACAACAACGTGTTCCAAGAGGTCGCCAAGTTCCGCGCCGCCCGCCGCATCTGGGCCGACGTGATGCGCAACCGCTTCGGCGCGAAGAATCCGAAGAGCTGGATGCTGCGCTTCCACACCCAGACCGGTGGCGTCACGCTGACGGCACAGCAGCCCGAGAACAACATCGTCCGCGTCGCGCTGCAGGCGTTTGCCGCGGCAGCCGGCGGCACACAGTCACTGCACACCAACGGTTTCGACGAAGCGCTCGCGCTGCCGACCGAAAAGGCCGCGAAGATCGCGCTGCGCACACAGCAGATCATCGCCTACGAGAGCGGCGTCGCCGACACGGTCGACCCGTTCGCCGGCAGCTACTTCGTCGAGTCGCTGACGAGCGACATCGAGGACGGCGCACGTGGACTGATCGAGAAGGTCGACGAGCTCGGCGGGTCGGTCGAAGCACTCGCGTTCATCAAGAACGAGATCGAAGAGAGTGCCTTCGGCTACCACAAGCGCTACGAGGTCGGCCAAGACATCGTCGTCGGCGTCAATAAGTTCGTCGACGAAAACGAGGTTCCGCACGAGGGAACGCTGAAGGTCGATCCGGCCAGCGAGCACGCGCAAGTTGATCGCCTGAAGGCGTTTAAGGCGTCGCGGGACCAGTCCGATGTGGACGCGAAACTCGCCGCGATCGTCGCTGCAGCCGAGACCTCAGAAAACTTGCTGCACCCGATGCGTGCCGCGCTGAAGGCCGGCTGCACGATCGGCGAAGTCTGTGGCGCGCTGCGCGACCACTGGGGCGAGTACAAAGAGGACCTCTAAACGAGGTCTCGCGATATTGACCCAGACCCATATTGACCCAGGCCCATATTGACCGAGACACCGAACAACCTCGCTCTGGCCAGTGCCTTCGTGCCCGCACCCGCGGATCGCGTCTGGGAGACGATCAGCGATCTTTCCCGCTGGCCGGAGATCTTCTCCGGCTGGCTCGCCTCGGTCACGCCCGACGATGACCGCTTCGGTGCGACTGGCACAAATAATGAGCGCTATGACCTCTACCCCCACCCGGCCGAGGATCGCCGCGCAGTCGACGTCGAGGTCGTCGACGAACTCGGTAGCTCAGACGTTTTGCGGATTCGTCTGATTGACACTCGCGGCGGTTGTTTCATCGTGGCGGTCGCCGCAAAACTCGTCGGTGTTAGCGACGACGACTGGCAACGCGTCAGTGGCGCAATCGGCGATGGCGTGGCAGCTATCGGCGAGCTTCTGTAACTTCTCGGTCCGCCCCGCTAAAACGATCCCGGAGGCTTCGATGTCACTTGCTCTGACCTTTTACTCCGTCGTTGTCGGTCTTCACGTTGTGGCCGCTGTTTCGTTTCTCGGTGCAGCCGGTGCTTTTTCGGTGATCGGACCGATGATGCGCGACAACCCGCAACACGCCCCGTTCGGTCTGCGCGTGATGAAGCGCGTGTACGAAGTGGCGATCTTGCCCGGAGCGGCGATCATTCTTGCCACCGGGATCTACCAGACGATCGAGGGTGGGTGGGACGAGGCTGCTTGGCTCGGCGTCTCCGCAGGCCTGTTCGTCGTGCAACTGTTTACGGGTCTGGCCGTGGTCTACCCGGCCATCAAGACTGCGATCGCCGAGCTCGACAAGAAGGGCGACACTCCTGGACCGCCGTCCGAGACATTCATGAACTCGGTCAAAAAGCTTCGCACCCTGGGGCCGATGATGGGAATTTCAATGATCATCATCACTTTCCTGATGGTCACCAAACCCTTCTGAATAGCCTTGCGTAAGGTTGATCCTCGGTTCCCGTTGCAGTGTGCATGAGATCACCGAAGGATTCGTTCCCGAAAGCTTGAAGCACAGTTCGATGGCGACCTACGAGGTCTCACGAACGCTGGTCAAATCGCCCCCGGAAGTGTGGGCTGAGCTCGAGAAGGCCGAACGCCTTGCCGAACTGCTCGGCGACGGCGCAATCAAGATCACCAAGTCAGATCCCGAGAAGTCGATCGAGTGGAGCGGCACCGCCGGCAGTGGAACGATCGAGCTCCACGGCTCCGCGTGGGGCACGAAGGTTCGGATGACGGCAGATATTTCTGAGTCCAGCGCGAGCGCGGACGATGCACCCCAGCCCGATGCACCCCAGCCGGATGCATCCCAACCGACCCCAGAACCTGAGCTTGCCGAACCTGAGCTTGCCGAGTCCGAGCTGGAAGTCGAACTCGAGCCCGAGCCGGAGGCTGCGGAACCAATGGCCGAAGCCGAGACCGAGCCACCGACCCCCGAAGCAGATGAGGCCACGAGCGCGACCGTCGCCGAAACGCCTGCCGACGGCCCCAAGTTCTGGCAGCGGATGAAATTGAAGTTCGGCACTAAGCGAGAACCGACCGTGACCGAACCGGATCAGTCGGAATTAGCTGAAGTGATTGAGCCCGAAGCGTCCGAACCGGTCGAAATCGAAGCCGAGCCACTCGTCGCCGAGTCCATTGAGATCAAGGAGTCCGTCGTCGTCGAGCCGACTGCCTCCGAGCCGGAGCCCGCGCCGGAACCCGTCCCTGCGCCGGAACCAGTTCCGGTTCCTGAGCCGGTCGATTTCGAAGAGCGACTGACCGCAGTGCTCGACCACCTCGGCTCCGCGCACAAGCGCCCCTTCACCGCCGCGTAGTCGCGGCGGCCACGACGCAACTACTTATCGCGTGCGCGATGCAGCGCGTCGAGATCGCTGTCGATCGCGTCGAGATCCTCGCGGATCCGATGCACTCGCTCACGTAGTGCCAGCCGCGCGGCCGTCGCGTCGTCGACGTACTCGCCATCACGCAGCTCCGCCTCTGAGCGACGGAGCTCTTCAGCGCGAGCCTCTTCCATCGACTGCAAGACGATTCCGATGAACAAATTGAAGACCAAGAACGACGCCAGCAGCGCGTAGCTGACATAAAACGGAATCGCCCACGCTGTGATCTCTCGTCCGGTGTCGATGAAGTCAGGCAGATTCTCGAGCGTCAGAACCTCGAACATCGTCAGCATCGCTTCGCCGATGTTGCCGAACTCGCCCGGGTTGCGATCGGCGAAGAGCACCCAGCCGATCATCGCGTAGACGTAGATCAGCATCACCGAAGCAAGCGCCAGGCTGGACACCCCCGGGATCGAGCGTCCGACCGCGGCGACGACGATCCGGAGATCCTTCAGCAGCCGCAGCAGACGCGTCACTCGCAGCAGCCGCACCACGCGAATCAGGGTCGCGTTCTCGCGCAGACCAGGAATGAAGCCCACCGCGACGATCACAAAGTCGAAGACATTCCAGCCACTCTTGAAGAAATCCTGCGGCCGTGGCAAGAACGCCGTCAGCCGAACGGTCAGCTCGATCACGTAGTAACCGAAGAAGACCTCGTTGAGAACATTGAGCGTGCCGCCGTAGTCGCGCTCGATGCTCTCGAAGGTGTCGAGACCGAGCACGACGGCGTTGGCGAGAATCACCAGGACCGTCAGGATGTCGAACCACTGAGCGTCAGCGATCCTGCGTGCACGCGCTGCCATAGGCGCCGGATTCTGGCAAACGCGCGCCTGCAACGGGGCGATAGTGGCGACCGCATATGATCTGCTCCCGCAGATGCGCCAAAAGGTTCCCGAGACATACGAAGAGAAGGTCGAACAGCTCAACGAGCTAAAGGCCAGCGCGGCCCACGACGATCTCGCCGCCGAAAAGCAGCACGCTAAGGGCAAGCTAACCGCCCGCGAGCGCATCCACAAGCTGCTCGACCCCGGCACTTTCCAAGAGGTCGACACCTTCGTGCGTCACCGCACCTACGACTTCAACATGGAGAAGAACCGCCCGTGGGGCGACGCCGTTGTCACCGGGCACGGCCTGATCGACGGACGCCCCGTCTGCGTCTTTAGCCAGGACTTCACGATCTTCGGCGGCTCGCTCGGCGAAGTGATGAGCGAGAAGATGTGCAAGATCATGGATCTCGCCGACCGCATCGGCTGCCCGGTGATCGGCATCAACGACTCCGGCGGAGCGCGCATCCAGGAAGGCGTTGTCTCGCTTGCTTCCTACGGCGATGTCTTTAGTCGCAACGTCAAGAGCTCGGGCGTGATTCCGCAGATCAGCGTGATCATGGGACCGTGTGCGGGTGGCGCCGTCTACTCACCGGCGATGACCGACTTCATCTTCATGGTCAAAGAGACCAGCCACATGTTCATCACCGGCCCCGACGTGATCAAGACCGTCACCGGCGAAGAGACAACCTTCGAAGAGCTCGGTGGCGCGATGAGTCACTCGACCAAGTCCGGCGTCGCGCACTTCGCCTCCAACAGCGAAGAGGAGTGCCTCGAAGACGTCCGCTACCTGATGAGCTTCATGCCGCAGAACAACCTCGAGTTGCCGCCGCGCGTCGAGTGCACCGACCCCGCCGACCGTATGGATCTGTCGCTCGACACGGTCGTGCCCGACAACCCGAACAAGCCCTACGACATGCGCGAAGTCGTCAAGCGGATCGTCGACGACGAAGACTTCTTCGAGGTCCACGAGCACTTCGCCAAGAACATCATCATCGGTTACGCGCGCCTCAACGGCATCGCCGTCGGCATCCTCGGCAACCAGCCCAGCCAGATGGCCGGCGTGCTCGACATCGACGCCTCGATTAAGGGCGCGCGCTTCGTCCGCACCTGCGACGCCTTCAACATTCCGATCGTCACCTTCACCGACGTGCCCGGCTTCCTGCCCGGCACCGCCCAAGAGTGGGACGGCATCATCCGCCACGGCGCGAAGCTGCTCTACGCCTTCACCGAGGCGACCGTGCCGAAGATCACCGTTGTTACGCGCAAGGCCTACGGCGGCGCATACGACGTGATGGCCTCCAAGCACATGGGTGCCGACTTCAACTTCGCTTGGCCGACCGCCGAGGTCGCCGTGATGGGCCCCGAAGGCGCCGTCAACATCATTTACCGCAAGGACATCGCCAACTCACCGACGCCGGATGAGCGTCGCGAGAAGCTGATGGACGACTACAAGGCGCGCTTCGCCAACCCCTACAGCGCCGCCGAACGCGGATACATCGACGACGTAATCGTCCCGCACGAGACGCGTCCGAAATTGATCAGCGCGCTCGAGATGCTGCAGAACAAGAAGGTCGCGCAGCCTCGCCGCAAGCACGGGAATATTCCGCTGTAGGCCCGCCCGACGCTCGCGCATGAGCGCCGGCGGCAATGCCTGCGCGCCCGACGACGGGCGCGCCCCGACCCGATGACACGCCGGGCCAATCAAGCCACGCGATCTTTGTACAACCGCAATGCAGGCTTCACCTCGCCACCGGTAAATTGCAGGTAGTGATCGTAAATCGAATGAATACGGAAGCCGAGGTCCCACCAATGACCGATCACAACTACCTGTCAGACGCCGAGGCCAGCGAGATGATGGACGGCATTCTCGCCGAGGCCAGCGACCCGATGAGTCCCACGGTCACGCCGTTTCTCGCGCTGGGCACCAACGACCCCGCAATGGAGATGGTCGACGGTCCCACGACCCCCCAACAGGCGGCGGCGCACGACCTCTGGGAGATGTTCCGCAGACCGTAACGCCACGGCCGCCGGACCAACCGTTCGGCGGCCGTATGCGGCCGGTGTCTCGTCAGTCGCTTGTCGCGGGGGGACGAGTTCAGAATCGGGTAGTGGGTCGGTTTGCCGGAAAGCCACAGTCAGTGACTGCGGACTGCAACTCCATCATCGCGTTGTCGAGCTCGGTGCCAGTTCGACCAACCGACGGGTGCAGCCCAGCCTCGGTGACACGCTCGGTAAAGGCCCCCGATGTGAACCGTATTCGAGCATTCCGATTCACTTTCCGCCCCGCTCCAGCACAAACTCGCGAATCGCGGCTAAAGCCACCAGTTCGGATATGCCAGTACGCCCAATTCGTGTGGTGGATTCGCCATCTTTTCGTGGTGGATTTGTCCAGGCGTCAAGCACGCCTAGCGGACGGCACGCTCGCCTTTCGCTTACGCCCTGCCCGGCCAAGCAGCGACCAGCTCAGCGTGCTCGCTGCTTGTCAGGCCTGGCTTCTCCCCGTGATCAATCTTGTCTTGATCGAGCCAGCGATAGATCGTCTGCATCGGGACGTCGTAG
>JBASTN010000149.1:0-7375 GCA_049274915.1 Solirubrobacterales bacterium | reverse complement strand
CGGAACGGATCGAGGACGACGGTTCGATCACTGAACTCGAACGCCGGGCTCACAACCCCAATCTAACTTACGTGTCACTCAGCGATATGTTCGCTGCCAATCCCGTCGCTCCGATCGCGGTGGTTCTACGCCGCGAGATTTATGACGCGCTCGGCGGGTTCGACGAACGCTTTACGACCGTTGGTGACTGGGACATGTTGATCCGGGTCCTGCGCGATTACGAGATCATCGCCATTCCCGAATCGCTGACGGACTATCGCCATCGCGTGGCTACGGATGGCAGCTACACCAACACGGTCAGCAACCAGAGCCAGATGGACGCGAACGTGGCAATGGTGCGCGACAAGTTCTTGCGTGATGCGCTCACCGAGGGTCGAATCGACTTGGCTCATCTGGTTGCGGCGATCTCGCCGGTCGACCGCGACACATTCGCTCTGGCAGCACAACTTCACCAGTGGGTCTACGACCTTCAGCTGCTCGTCGGTGACATCGACCAGCGGCTGCGTGAGGTTCACGAATTTGCGATCGCGCAGGATGTCCCGTTGCGCCGTCTCAACCGCATCTTCAATCTGCTTGCGCGCGTACGTCACCCGCTGCGTCGCGTCTGAGCGCCGCGAATCTGCCTGTTAGTGTGAGCCGCCACGCAGCCCGGCCGCGCGATATGGCGACCGGATCGATGCTTCGACATATTCCAGATCAGCACCTCTCACGATCAGCACCTCTCTCTCAGACCAGTCTCTCAGACCAGCGCGATGCCAGCAGAACTCAATCTCGTCTTCGTCGGTCCCCCGGGGGCCGGAAAAGGCACTCAGGCCAGTCGCCTAGTCGAGGACTTCGGGCTGCCGTTCATCGCGACCGGCGACATTCTTCGCGCCAACGTCGCCGAGGGGACCGAACTCGGCGTCAAGGCGAAGGAGTACATGGACCGCGGCGACCTGCTGCCCGACGACTTGATTGTCAATCTGATCATGGATCGGCTGCGGCGGCCCGACGCGGCGGAGGGCTTCATTCTCGACGGCTTCCCGCGGACCGTGCCGCAGGCCGAGGCACTCGATACCGCGATGAACGAGGCCGATCGCAAGCTGACCGCTGTACTGCTCGTCGAAGTCCCCGACGAAGATCTGATCGAACGACTTTCGGGTCGCCGCGTCTGTACCAAAAGCGGTCACACGTTCCACGTTGATTTTGACCCGCCGAAGCACGAAGGCGTCTGCGACGTCGATGGATCGAAGTTGATTCAGCGCGATGACGACAAGCCCGAGACGATCGCCAATCGACTAAAGGTCTACCACGAGCAGACCGCACCGGTTGTCGGGTTCTACGACGACGGTGCCGCCAGCACTTCGCTACTACGCCGCGTCGACGGGACACGTGACGCCGACGAGGTGTACCGCCACATTCGTGCGCTGGTCGCCACAATGCGCATGGAAGACGCGCTTTAACGTAGCCTTTTGGGCATGTACCGCCCCGGCGTGATCAACCTCAAGACATCAGAACAAATCGACGCGATGGCCGCGTCCGGCCGTGTGCAGGCCAAGGCGCTGCAACTGGCGATCTCTAAGGCCCGCCCCGGTGCCACGACTGCCGAGATCGACTCGGCGGTCGAGAAGTTCATCGTCTCCCAGGGGGGCGTCCCGTCGTTTAAGGGATACAAGGGTTTCCCCGGGTCGATCTGCGCCTCCGTTAACGACATGGTGGTGCACGGAATTCCCGGCCCGCAGAAGCTTGAGAAGGGTGACCTGATCTCGATCGACATCGGTGTCACGCTCGACGGATGGGTCAGCGACGCGGCGGTCACCGTTGCCGTCGGTGGCGAGGCCGGCGCGGTCGCCAACGCCCTGATGGACACGACCAAGCAGTCGCTATTCGACGCGGTCGAGCAATGCCAAGTCGGAAACAGGCTCGGCGATGTGTCGCATGCAGTCCAACAGACCGTCGAAGCCGCAGGATTCTCGGTGATCCGCGAGTTGATCGGCCACGGCGTCGGCCGTCAGATGCACGAGGAACCCCAGGTTCCCAACTACGGCGAGCCAGGCACAGGCCCCATTCTCAAGCCCGGAATGGTAATCGCGATCGAGCCGATGGTCAACGTCGGTGGTCCGTCCATAACGATGGGCGACGACGGGTGGGCGGTGTATTCTTCCGATGGATCACTCACCGCGCACTTCGAGTTCACGGTGGCGATCACAAAAGACGGACCGCGCGTGCTGACTCCTTGGCATGACTAGTTTGCGGCTTACATTTTCACGTACGATTCAGAGGCACGAAACGCCGTCTGATGCGCGGTTTGTTGCAAAACCCGTGTCGGATTAGCCGTGCTAGTATCGTGCGTCGCGCATCAGGGCCCTTCTTCGTATATGGACTCTTGCCAGTATGGACTCTTGCCAGCGTCGCCGTAAGAAAGTATGGCGCTGGAAATCGTTCATGGCCGTGACGCGCGTTTTCTTGCTGTCCAATGCCCACCGTGAAAGTGGATCTGTGAAGGTTCGAGCCTCAGTCAAGCCAATTTGTGAAAAGTGCCGCGTAATTCGGCGCCGTGGCACCGTGCTCGTAATCTGCCAGAACCGCCGTCACAAGCAGCGCCAGGGCTAGTTATGGCTCGTATTGCAGGAGTCAACATTCCGCTTAACAAGCGGGTCGAGATCGGCCTGACGTACGTCTTTGGCATCGGTCAATCGACGTCGCAGAAGCTGCTCGACAAGACGGGTATCGACCGCAACACGTACGTCAAGGATCTCACCGAAGACGAGGTCATCAAGCTGCGTGACATGATCGATCTGGAGCTGACCGTCGAAGGTGACCTTCGCCGCGAGCGCTCTCAGGACACAAAACGCCTGATGGAGATCGGTACCTACCGTGGACTGCGTCACCGACGCGGACTCCCGGTCAACGGTCAACGCACAAAGACAAACGCGCGTACTCGTAAGGGTCCGCGCCGTGCCCAGATCACGAATAAGAAAAAGGTTTCTAAGTAATACATGGCTGAAGCCAAGTCCAAAGGCCGCTCCGGCCGCCGCAAAGTAAAAAAGAACGTGCCTTTCGGGCAAGCCCACATCAAGAGCACGTTCAACAACACGATCGTCACGATCACCGACCGCTCCGGCAACGTGATTGCCTGGGAGTCGGCTGGCACGGTCGGTTTCAAGGGTTCGCGTAAGTCCACCCCTTTCGCGGCACAGGTCACCGCCGAGTCGGCGGCGCGCAAGGGCATGGAGCACGGGCTCGCCAAGGTCGAAGTTTTCGTCAAGGGCCCCGGCTCCGGGCGTGAGACCGCGATTCGCTCGCTTCAGGCCACGGGCCTCGAAGTCGTCGGTGTTCGCGATGTCACTCCGCAGGCTCACAACGGCTGCCGTCCGCGTAAGCGCAGGAGGCTCTAACAATGGCCCGCGATACAGGAGCCCAGTGCAAGCAGTGCCGCCGCGAGGGAGAGAAGCTGTACCTCAAGGGTTCACGCTGCTTCACAGACAAGTGCGGTGTCGACCGCCGCAACTACCCGCCCGGGCAGCATGGTCTGATTCGCCAGAAGCAGTCCGAGTACCGCCTGCAGCTGCGCGAAAAGCAGAAGGCCCGCCGCTTCTACCAGATCCTCGAGAAGCAGTTCCGTTCTTACTACGACAAGGCGAGCCGCCAGAAGGGTGTGACCGGTGACAACCTGTTGCGTCTGCTCGAGCGCCGCTTTGACAACGTGCTCGTGCGCCTCGGCTTCGCCGCCTCGCGCCGCCAGGCACGTCAGCTGATCCGTCACGGCCATTGGGTGATCAATGGCAAGCGGGTCGACATCCCCAGTTTCCAGGTCCGTGAAGGCGACATCATCGCCGTTTCGGACCAGTCGAGTGCGAAGGACGTCATCAAAGAAGCAACCGAGATGACCGCCGCCGTACCCGCATGGCTCCAAGCCGATCACGATGCATTGACGGCAAAGATCCTGCGACTGCCCGAGCGTGGCGAAATCGCCACCCCGGTGCAAGAGCAGCTGATCGTCGAGCTTTACTCGAAGTAACAATCCCCCGGGCGCCGCGGTCCTCCGCGCCGGCGCCGCTTAAGTTCAACTAAAAAAGGGTCCCGATGCTCGAATTCCAGACTCCTCGCATTTCCGCCCAGCAGATCGAAGGCAACCGTGGCGTCTTCACGATCGAACCGCTGGACCGTGGCTTCGGCTACACATTCGGCAGTGCGCTTCGCCGCGTAATGCTTTCATCGCTTGCTGGCGCCGCCGTCACGTCCCTTCGGATCGAGGGTGTCGCGCACGAGTTTTCCACGATCCAAGGGGTCAAGGAGGACGTCACCGACGTCGTCCTGAACCTCAAGGCCCTCGTCTGCAAGGTTCATTCGGACGCAACCGAGGTCGAAGCACCGTTGGTCTTTACCGGCCCCGGCGACATCAAGGCGAAGGACATCGACCTGCCCTCGGGTGTCGAGATCCTCAATCCCAACGCGCACCTCGCGACGCTTGAAAAGAAGACGAAGCTCGAGCTTTACATGACGATCGGCCGTGGTCGCGGTTACGCGCCGGCCGAAGAGAACAAGTCTTCCGACCAGCCGATCGGTGTTATTCCGATCGACTCGATCTTCTCGCCCGTCAAGCGCGTCAGCTACTCAGTCGAAGGCGCTCGTGTCGGTCAGCGGACCGACTACGACAAGCTCACGATCGAGGTCGAGACCGACGGCAGCGTCGAGCCCGACGCGGCGCTGCGTGAGGCTTCCGAGATCCTGATCAAGACGCTGGCGATCTTCACCGACGAGATGACCGTCGCTGCACTGCGCGGCGAGCTCGAAGAGGCCGAAGAAATCACCGGCGGACTGCCGGAGGCCGGTGGCCCCGACGACATCCTGATTGAGGAGCTCGACCTCGGCGTACGTTCTTACAACTGCCTCAAGCGTGGCGGCATCCAGACTGTCGGTCAGCTGCTCGAACGCAGCGAAGCCGAACTGGCCGCGATCCCGAACTTCGGGCGCAAGAGCATCCAAGAGGTCATTGACGTCCTCGCCGACCGCGGACTGGGGCTGAAGGCGAACTAGTTCGCCGACGGTCTATTCTCTCCCTTCGTTATGCGCCACAAGCAAAAACGCAACAAGCTCTCACGTGACAGCGCGCACCGCAAGGCGCTGTTCACAAACCTCTGCAAGGAAGCGATCGACCACGAGCGCATCCAGACGACCGAGGCCAAGGCCAAGGCAGTCAAGCCGGAACTCGAGAAGCTGATCACGCTGGCGAAGAAGGGCGACCTTCACGCGCGGCGTCAGGCGTTGTCGAAGTTGAACAACGACAAGTTCTTGGTGCACAAGCTTTTTGAAGAGATCGCGCCGCGGTATGCGGAGCGGCCGGGTGGGTACACGCGGATTCTCAAGTTGGGGCCGCGGCGGTCGGACTCTACTGAGATGGTCTTGCTCGAACTGGTCTAGTTGAGCGGCGCGCCGGCGGGAACTACCTGTCGGCGACTGATTCAGCGGTCCCTGCGGACCGCCTGCATACGTCTCGACAGGTAGTTCCCGCTGGCGCGCGCTTCCTAAGAGTGGCGGTAAGCGGTGGGTCCGGCGCCTTGGCTGAAGCTGGGGCGGGTTGCGACCTGCCGGCACCTATCGCTGCGCGATGGTGCCTGAGCTGGGGTTTCGGTTAGCAGCCGGTGCCGCAGCCGACTACGGGGAGGAGTTTGATGTAGATGGACTGGTGGCGGATGGGGGTGCCGGGGATTGTGGTGTCGATGAAGTCTTTGTCGCCGCCGGCGGTGGCGAAGGCCATCATCGTGCCGCGGGCGCTTGTGTACATGTCGGTGATCGGGGAGTTGCCGTGGGCTAGGTCGTCTGAGTTGCCGGAGTTGGCGTTGAAGTAATAGAGCGAGTTGCGCTTGGAGTAGAGGATGATGCCGCGGTTGGGGACGTAGGCGGTGCTGCCGCCGAATGTCGCGTTCGTTATCTTCGCGCGGGTAGTGATGCGGCCTTTGCGCGTGACCCGGCGAGAGAGCACATTGTCGCCGGACTGGAAGGTGATTCCCCAGCCGCCGACGCGGTCTAGGTCGGAGGCCCACGGCAGGGCGCCGCTGCCGATAGTGCGGGCGCGCTTGCCGCGCGTGAGGAAGCGGACCCCGGCGGGGCCGTGCCAGACAACGGTGGTGCCTTCCAGTGATAGGCGAGGTGTGGTGCCCGGGCCGATCGACTTGAGCTTGGTCCTGACGACGCCGAGCGCGTTCCAGGCCTTGGCTGGGCTGCGATAAACGACGCTTCCGGCGGAGAAGACGAGCTGGCTGCAGTCACCGGCGATCGATGGGGTCACGGCGTCGCCGACGACTCCGGCGGAGGCCAGCGAAGTGGTGCGCTTGCGTAGGTCGCGCACGTAGATGTCCCAATCGGGTGTGTCGTCGCCGGCGACGAGGTTTGTGGCGCGCGACTGGAAGGCGACACAGCGCGGGCTCTTACGCATCGATCCGTCAATCGACGGGTTTGACGATTCACCGTTGGCTTGACCGCCCGAGTTCGAAACGCTGACGAGCGAAGTGGTGCCGATGCCGATCCGGTCGAGCTTGTTGGCGGCGCGGCCTGTCGGTCGCGTCCAAACGAAAATGTCGGAGGCCTGGTTGCTGTCTGCAGCGACGAGATTCGAGGCGCTGGAGGTGAAGGCGACGAGACGAGAAAAGCGATTGTCACCTGAGATCACCGGCTGAGAGGACGGGCCGTTGGCCGGGCCGCCGTCGGTTGCAGTCGAGATATTGAGAGGCTTGTCGCCGTAGATCTTGGCTGTTGCGGGGGCGCTGAAGATGAGAGTCAGCGCGATTGCGCCGAGCAGAGATCGGTTGAGCATGGAGAACTTGCGGGCGGCCGAGACCATCACGTTCCTTCGTTCGATGGGGTAGTTGACGTTCGCCCGATTCTAGATCGGGTCTCGGCCGTCACCGAGATCGCTAGAGCCGCTTGCCGTCTGCGAGGTGCTTGAAGTAAATGTCGGCTACGCCGCCGTTTCCGTCACCGGCGATCAAGTTGCCTGCATCCGAGTGGAATGCGGCCAGCCTGGCGTAGCGATTGTCGCCTGACCCGGAGGGGGCGCCCGACGCACCGCTGGCTGCTTCGCCGTTGGGACCAACGGAAATACTCAGCGGATACGTGCCGAAGATTCCGGCCTCGGCGGTCGGCGCGACGGAGAACGCGACCAGCGCTGTCAAGAGCATCGTCTGTTTGCATCGTGCGGACATCTGACGGTTGCAACAACCGGGGTTAACGATCGGTGCGGCGCGACCGGTATTGAGCTGGGCGGGGCCGGGGTATTGCATCCTCCTGCTGGGGTTCTACCCGATCAGCCACAATCCTCAACGTGGCGACCCGCCTGACAATCGAGTACGACGGAACCGAGTTCCGTGGCTGGGCGAAACAGCCTGGGCAGCGC
>JBASTN010000148.1:0-6450 GCA_049274915.1 Solirubrobacterales bacterium | reverse complement strand
ATACGGATGGCCCAGTTGGGCACATTCGCCGCATCTTCAGAGCTGCCGCTCAGGCAGGTGCGGAACCGTTTTTGACGATCGACCTCCGCCGATCTTTATTCAATGAATCATTCAGCGAATCATTCAGCTCTCAACCACACCGCATTCCTGCGCGCCAACGGCGTTGCAGGGAATACCGTTCTGGTCGAATATCAGCCCGTTAGCGACTATCTTTTTCACGACCGCACGCCGTGTGGGGAGGAAAGCACGTGCCGGGTATGGCATTCAAGCGGCGGTCAAACAGAAACTGCAGCAAAGGGATCGTGAGGGGAAAGACTTCCAGAGGCTTTGCGGTCGCCATCATGGCGGTCGTTTTTGCAGTGTCCGTGGCGCTCGCCACGGCGTTGACCGCATCTGCGGATGTGGCCTCGACTTCCGATGTCACTGGCCAGTCTGGCCCGACCACGACCGAGGGCCCGGGCATGGTGCCCAACGGCGCAGAGCCTACCGGCCCGGTCACCCCCACCGTTCCCGAAGAGGTCGCTCCTCCTAAGAAGAGCAAGCCGAAGCCGAAGACCAAGGCCCCGCGCAGCGACTCGGATTCAGATTCAGCCCCGGACAAGAAGCGCAAGCAGAAGTCGACTGATCGCACCGGTAGCGACACCGGCAGTGAAGAGGCCGGCGACGAGACGTCGGCCGACCCGCTCGACGGCGCCGACATTCTCGGCGACGGACCGATCAGCGTTCCGAACATGTTCCTCAAGCAGTTCCAGATTCCGCCGTTCCTTCTTCCGATCTATCAAGCAGCCGGCATTCAGTACGGCATCCGCTGGGAGATCCTCGCTTCGATCAACGAGATCGAAACCAACTACGGCCGCAACCTAAACATCTCTTCAGCCGGCGCGCTCGGCTGGATGCAGTTCATGCCCGCAACCTGGGAGATGTACGGAGTCGACGCCAACAACGACGGCAACAAGGACCCCTTCAATCCCGTCGACGCGATCTTCGCCGCAGCCAACTACCTCAAGGCAGCCGGTGGTCACGATGACATCCGCCGCGCGATCTTCGCTTACAACCACGCCGACTGGTACGTAGATCAGGTAATCCTGCGTGCCCGCCTGATCTCCGGCGTGCCCGACGGCTTGGTCGACTCACTCACCGGTTTGACCCAGGGTCACTTCCCCGTCTTCGCCCGAGCAACGTACAAGGGTGCAGTGAGCAGGAAGACCAAGAAGGCTTCGATCGGCACAAACGCTGCACGTGTGGTTGAGGGTCAGGATCGCCGCACTGGAATCAAGATCTACTCCAAGCGTGGTGCCCCAGTCGTCGCCGTTCAAGACGCCACTGTTCGCGCGATTGGCGAGAGCAAGTCCGACGGCTACTACATCACAATCGAAGACACCTTCGGCAACCGTTATCGCTACACGCACCTCGGTTCACTCTCGAAGCTCTACCCCGTGCCGCGCAGCAAGCGCGACGGCAAGGTCAGCCGCGACGAAGGTCCGACCGCAAAGATCGGCGAGGGCAAAGGCAAGCCGCGCCTCGGTGACCAAGAACGTCTCTACGCGAATCCCGACCGCGCCCGCGCCAAGGCCGGCGGCTCGTACGCGCAGCTCGCCAGCAACGGCATTGCGATGGCCGGTTACGAAACCTTTGACAACTACTTCTCCCGTCCGTTTGGTTTGAAGAAGGAAGATGTCGTCCTCAAGCCGATGCGTGTTGGCGCGAAGGTCATCGGCGGCACGATCCTCGGTCGCATCGGCGACCTCGAGAACGGCCGCACCCCTTACGTCGACTTCCAGGTCCGCCCGGCGGGCCGCGGCGCACCGGTCGTCGACCCGAAGCCAATCCTCGACGGCTGGAAGCTGCTTGAGTCGACGGCGATTTACCGTGCTGTCGGCATCAACCCGCTGGTGCCGGCCAAGACAAACCAGTCGATCGGTCAGATCCTGCTGATGAGCAAGGAACAACTTGAGAGCTATGTGCTCAACCGCAAGACGATCGATATCTACCCGTGCGGCCGCGACGACATCCGCGCCGGCGCGATCGACCGCCGCGTACTTGCGCTGCTCGCGTTCCTCGATTCTGAAGGCCTGAGCCCGACTGTCAGTTCTCTCACCTGCGGCCACAGCTTCTACACGACCTCTGGCAACGTCTCGCACCACTCGACCGGCACCGGCGTTGACATCGCGGCGCTAAACGGCCAAGCGATGATCGCCAACAACCAGCCTGGCGGCCTGATGGAGACCGGCGTACGCAAGATCATGAGCCTGCAGGGCGTGCTCCAGCCGGCACAGATCATCTCGCTCTTTGACATCGGCGGATCGACCTTGAAGATGAGCAACCACGCCGACCACATCCACGTCGGCTTCACACCCGGCATGGGCGTCGACCCGCGCGGCCGCGTCAGCGGCAAGAGTGGTCGCGCTGCACGATCGATCCTGCGCAAGAACGATTGGTACAAGGTCTTCGACCGCCTCGGCGAGATCGAGAACCCAGAAGTCGCCACACAGCCTTCGAAGTACGCGATCAAGGTCAAGAAAAAGTACGGCACGCGCAGCGGCGCGAACGACTAGCTCGCTTGCTGTTCGCCTACTGCGTCGATCGCCGCGAGTAGTTCAAGCAGTTCGGATTCGACGTCGCCGTCGAGTTTGACGAATGCCTCATCGTCATATGGAGTCGGGCCGCTGGTCAGAATTGCAACCTGCCCGCCACGACGCAACGTGATCGCCGGCAGACCGGCAACCGGGTGAACGACCAGCGAACTGCCGATCGCCAACAAAACGTCGGCACCGCCAGCAAGCGAGAGGGCGCTCTGAATCGCGTCCTCGGGCAGCATCTCGCCAAACAGCACGACATGCGGTTTCAGCGGCGGTGGCGGATCGCAGTTGATGCAGCGCGGAATCCCGTTCGTGGCGGCTTGATCACGCACCCATTCCAGTTCGTAGGTAGCGCCGCAGCGCAGACACTCCGAGATCTCGATCGAGCCGTGTACCTCGATCAGCTTCTGGGTGCCGGCCATATGGTGAAGCCGATCGATGTTCTGTGTCACCACCGCGTCCAAGAGACCTCGACGCTCAAGCTCGACAAGGACGTTGTGGGCGCCGTTGGGCCGCTTGTCACCCAGCGAGGCGAAGCGCTCGCCGTAGAAGCTCCAGAAGCGTTCAGGGTCGTTGCTGAAGGTGTCGATGTGAGCGACTTCCATCGGATCGACGTTCGCCCACATCCCGGTCTCGGGGGTCCTGAAGTCGGGAATACCGCTCGGCACCGAAACACCCGCCCCGGTCAGCGCGACGACCGAGCGCGCGTTAACTATCGCCTCGGCGAGTTCGGCCATGGCAGGCCTGATCGATGTGTCGCTGGTGTTCACGCGGTCTGGCCGCGCTGGATGGCGCTGAGCGGCACTGGGGTTACTTGCCGCGGAACTTCGGCGCGCGCTTTTGCAAGAACGCCGCGACGCCCTCTTTGGCGTCCTCGGTGGCCATCGACTCGACGAATGCCTCGCGTTCACGGGCGATGCCGGCGTCTAGCGTCGGATCATCGAGCGTGCGCTTGATCTGAGCGATCGCCAGTGGCGCCTGCTCGGCGAGTCGTTCGGCCATCGCGATCGCGGCGTCGAACAGTTCGTGATCAGGCAGAACCCGATTGACGAGCCCTAGCTCGACCGCGCGCCAGGCATCAATCGAGTCGCCGCTGGCGATTAGCTCGAAGGCCGCGCCTTTGCCGATCAGTCGCGGCAGTCTCTGCGTGCCACCGAAGCCCGGCAAGATTCCAAGTGCGATCTCTGGCTGGCCAAAGCTCGCGGACTCGCCGGCGAGGCGGATATCGGCACTCATTGCCAGCTCGCAGCCGCCGCCGAGCGCCGCACCATTTACGGCCGCGATCGTCACGGTGTTGCCGCGTTCGAAACCACGCATCAAATCATTGGTGTTGTCGACATGTCTGCCGACCTCGTCCGAGGTCATCTTTGCGAACGCCTTGAGGTCGGCACCGGCCGACCAGATCGCAAGCGTCGAACTGGCGATCACCATCGCGCGGACCGAATCGTCAGCCTCGACGCGTTGGTGCACGGCCTTAAGGTCGCGAACCAGATCGGGTGAAATCGGATTGACGGGCTTGGCGGCGAGCCATGCAATGGCCACCGAACCACGGGTCTCGAGCCACACCGTCTCAGTCTGATCACCCGCGTCGGGCTGGGGATAGGCGAAGAATCCCTGTCCAGATGCTTTTCCGGTGCGGCCCTGAGCGACCAGGCGGCGCAGCAGCACGGGCGGGTCGAACCCAGCTCCCCACTGCGTCGCGCCGTGTTCGAGTCCAGCCAAGATGTTGTCCAGACCGAGGTCGTCTGCACGCGTGAGCGGCCCCGGAACCACGCCTGCGCCGGTCATCATGCCGAGGTCGATCTCGCGAGCGTTGCCGACGCCCTCTTCGATGATCTTGCAGGCCTCGACGATCACGCGCAGGCTGGAGCGCGTAACGATCTCGCCGGCGACCGCCGGGTCGACTGCAGGCACTGCGCTGGCGGGAGCCTCGGCGCTAACAGAATCAGTGCTCATAGAAACCCTGTCCGCTCTTGACGCCGAGGTGCCCCTCGGAGACGAGTTGTTTCATTCTCGGCGGCACGTAAAACTCTTCGCCGAGTTGTTCGTTGAGGTGCTCGAGAACGTGCAGGACGGTGTCGAGGCCGAGCGCGTCGGATAGCGCGCACGGCCCCGCCGGAGCGGCCTTGAGCCCGACGATCGCAGCATCGAGCTGGTCGGGTGAAAGATCATGCTCATCAGCGACCTTGTGCATCTCACCCATGCTGGCGCACAGCAGGCGGTTGACCACAAAGCCGGGCGCGTCGCCGCAGGTAATCGGCGCCTTCTTGATGGTCTGAGCGAAGTTGTAAGCGGCGAGCGCCGTTTCGGGAGCGGTCGCAGCGCCTTCGATCACTTCAACAAGCTTGGCGGACGATGCCGGGTAAAAGAAATGAAATCCGACGACCTTGTCTGGTCGCGTGGTCGCCGCACCGATCTCGTCGATCGAAAGCGCCGAGGTGTTGCTCGCGAGAATCGCGTGACCAGGCGTCGCGGCGTCGAGATCGGCGAAAACAGCTTGTTTGACCGGCATCCGCTCGGGCACCGCCTCGATCACGAAATCGACGTCGCCGAAGTCTTCGTAGTCGAGCGTGCCGGCGATCAGCGCGAAGGCGGCGTCTGCGCGATCCTGCTCGAGCTTGCCCTTCTCTACCTGGCGCGCCCACAGCGACTGCGCCTTGTCTAAGCCGTGATCGACGAACTTCTGATCGACGTCTTTGAGCAACACGGGGATGCCCGCGCTTGCGATCACGAAGGCGATCTCGCCGCCCATCGTGCCTGCCCCGACAACCGCTGCCTTACTCGCCTTCATCGCGCTGAAACGATAGAGGATCGGCGCTGCATAGCCGCGCGAGCGAACGCTCTGCGGTCAGCTGCGCGGTGGTTTAGTCGCGCAACTCGTCGCGGATGTCGCCGAGCGTCTTACCGAGCTCATCGAGCGCCTCTCGGGCCCCGGGCTTGAGCCGTTGCAGCTCGGCTTCGCCGGCGCCCGTGAGGGCATAGAAGCGGCGGCTGCGTCGTTCCGGGTGCTCCCACTGTCCCTCGATCAAACCGCGCGACTCAAAGCCGCGCAACATCGGATACATCGTGTTTGGATTGACCGTCAGCACTCCCCCGGTCAGTTCGGTGATGCGGTCGATCAGTTGATTGCCATAGGTCGGCGCCTCGCTCACGAAGTGCAAGACCAGCAGCGGCAGCAACTGACGGCGTAGCTCCGAGACCAGCGGATCTGCGGCGGCGCGCTTCGGCAATACGGGCGCGGTCGCGTCGACGACGGTCTCAACCGCAGCCATCACGTCGCGCTGTTCGCGCAGGTATTGGCCGGCGGCACCGGCAGCGGCCTCCGCGACGGCTTCCTGTGTGCTGCGCGCGGACGCTCCCTTAGCGACACGCTTTGCTGGCTGTTTCGCCGCCGTCTTTTTCTTTGGCCTGTTTGACGTGGACGCCATGACGTGAGGATACGGGGCGCGCCCCCGGTCGATCAATGGCTGCAACTGCTCTGGGCTACAACTGCTCTGGGCAGGACAGGCGCTTGAGCCGAGTATCAGGCGCCGACGAGCGCGACCGCTTCGCGGACACGGTCGTCACCCCAAAGCACCGTGGCGCCGACCGCGATCGACGGCACACCGATCACGCCCAGCTCGATCGCGGCCTCGGTACGGCTACGTAGAAGATCCTTGACTGCCTGGTCCTGAGCGCCGGCCAGCGCAGCCTCCGGATCGAGCTCGGCACGAACCGCAGCAGCACGAATAGTGTCGAGGTCGCTTCGCATCACGCGGTTGGCGCACGAAAAAGGCGACCCCGAAGGGCCGCCTCTCTCACAACACTTCTTAGGCGAATTACTTAGACAGCGGCGGTCTGGCGGCTCGGTGCCAAAGTCTCTTTGGCGATC
>JBASTN010000147.1:0-2292 GCA_049274915.1 Solirubrobacterales bacterium | reverse complement strand
CGCCCGCGGCGATTTCGCGTCGCGTCGTCGATCGCCACGCCACGCAAGGGGTCGGCGATCGCCCGGGAGGAAGTGCGGCGCGCGTCCTCGTCGGGAGCGCCGTAGTCAGATCCGGCAAAACCGGGCGGCGTGAAGGCCGGGGCGGTTCGGGCCAGCGCCTAAGACGAGTCTCCACGGATTGCCGGGAGCGCGATCAAACCCGCGGTGGCTCACGAGCCTGTGATCGGCGCGAGGAGCCATCCCGACTCTCACGGGAACCGGCTTATTTGGATTCCAATAAACCCACGAGGTCGTGTTTTTCAACGCCGCGGGGCTGGCCAAATGCCCGATACGGATCGCCGTCGCCCGACGTTCCGACTGATTCGTGCGGTATTTTGCGGTACGCCGAGTGACTGATTTTCGGCAGACTCGCTCACCTGCGGCGCGACCGGTTAATCAGTCTTCTAGCCGCAGGTCTCTCCATCTCTCAACACCAGTAGGAGTCAATTTCATGAAGAAGATCTTTCGCCTGCCGTCGCCCGCGATGGCAGTCGCAATGCTCGCGCTGTTCGTCGCCATGAGCGGCACCGCAGTCGCAGCCAAAAGCCTTGCCAAGAACAGCGTCACAACGAAGTCGATCAAGAAGAACGCCGTCACCGGCGCGAAGATCAAGAGCAGTGCAGTTGCCAGCAGCGACGTCAAGAATGAATCGCTGAAGGGAAGCGACATCGATGAGTCGTCTTTGGGCACGGTGCCCAGCGCAACCAACGCCACTAACGCCACTAACGCGACCAACGCCACCACCGCTGGCTCCGTCAATGGTTCGCAGGTCGTGAAGGTCAACTACCGCGGTGAAACCGGAACGGGCGCGACGACCATCTTCACGGGCGGCGGCCTCACTCTCACAGCTTCGTGTACCGCCGGTACCCCCATCCTGAGTGCAAACACCAGCTCAGGATCGTCGATGATCCACTACGGCTACGAGACGTTCAGTGACCTAGCGACCGCAAACGAAGGAACGGTCTCGTCTTACGAGGAGGACGACAGCTTCGAAACGGGCGACACCGTTGATCTCCTTATCGGATCGAACGTTCTCCCGGCCATTCTGACCGACTCGATTAACGGCAGCCTGACGTACTCCAACCCCGGCGGAAACGTGGTCACGATTGACTACTTGGTCGAAGACGACACCAACGGCCTTGGTGGAGCCGGAGACTGCTTCGTGATCGGCAACGCGCTGGTTTCGTAGTTTCTCTGTCGTAGTTAGATAGTTGCTCGGCCAGAAGGCCGTATCGAACGCGGGGGTCAAACGGCCCCCGCGTTTTCTTTGTGTCACTCACCTGGCGTGCCTGGTCACCCGCCGCTGTCTTTAGGATGCCCTCGTGCACGCAGCCCCAACAGACCGCAAGCTCTACCTCCTCGACGGCAACTCGCTCGCCTACCGCGCGTTCTTCGCGCTGCCCGACACTTTCGTGTCTGGAACCGGCATGCCGACCAACGCCCTCTTCGGCCTGGCGAACATGTATCTCAAGATCATCGGCGAGGAGCACGGCAAGCCCGCTGTAGTCGCGGTCTGGGACGCAGGCCTTTCGGGGCGAGGCGAGATCTACGAGCCATACAAAGCACAGCGCGACGCCAAGCCGGACGCGCTGCGCGAGCAGTGGCCTCACTTCTACCCGCTTTCACAGGCCTTCGGGTTTGAGAACGTCCGCGTCGATGGCTGGGAGGCCGACGACGTAATCGCTTCGCTGGCCGAAAAAGCCAAGGGCGAGGGCTATCAAGTGATCGTCGTGACAGGGGACCGCGACTCGTTCCAGTTGGTCGACGACGGCAAGGTCACGATCATGGCCACCGGCCGTGGCGTTACCGACACAAAACTCTATGACGAGGCTGCAGTGATCGAGCGGTACGGCATCCCGCCGAAGCTCGTGCCGGATTTCATCGGTCTGAAGGGCGACACCTCGGACAACATTCCGGGCGTCCCCGGCATCGGCGATAAGACCGCGGCGCTGCTGCTGCAGGAATTCGGCTCGCTCGAGGACGTGCTCTCCAACGTGGACAACATCTCCGGAGCGAAGCGCAAACAGAATCTGACCGAGCACGCCGAGCTCGCGCGGATTTCGAAGCAGCTCGCGACGATGCATCGCGACATCGAGGTTCCAGAATTCGACTTCAAGCGCGTATTTGAACGCAAGCTAGACCCGGTCGCCCTGCGCGAGGTTCTGCGCGAGCACGATCTCCGCGAGCCGTTGCGACGAGTTGAGCGAATGTTTCAACAGGCCGAGTACGCCGAGATCGAGGCCGACCTGAAGG
>JBASTN010000146.1:0-21240 GCA_049274915.1 Solirubrobacterales bacterium | reverse complement strand
GCACTGTCGTCCTGAGTTTCCCGCTCTACGGCGCACAGCGCGCGGCGATCGCCAGAGCGGCGCGAGCCAAGAAGAAAGTTTCGATTCAGGCAAGCTTCACCGCATGGGCAGTCGAGCGCACTGACGGTGCGACGAAGCTCAGTCTCAAACTGAAGTAGCCCCACACGCCGGTTTAACCAAAGCGGCAAGCCCTCCTACTGCAACGCTCTTGAGAGCACCGAGAACCTCAACGCGACCGCAGTTGGTGAGCTCGGAACGGTCGCCGCAAACGACCAGAGCTGTCGCATGTATCTCGGCCCGTTCGGCCCGTTCAACTCGATCTGGACGAAGCCGTCGCCAGTCGACGGTGGCGCCAACCTCGCGACCGACAACGCGTTCCTAGTCGACGGCAAGGTGATCGTCGTCGGTGGATCGATCTACAAGAACGACCCACCGCTGATGCCCGATGGCACGACACCCGGCCCCGTCGAAGTGCGGGGTGCCCGCGACCTGCGCATCTACGACCCGGCGTCCAACCGCTGGACCCAGGCACCGAAGATGAACGTCGGCCGCTGGTACCCGCCGTTGGTCACGCTGGGTGATCGCCGTGGACACCGCGGCAACCTGTTGGCCGCCAGTCGCGTGAAGAACCTCTTCAAGTTCTACGACGAGCAGGATCTCGACCCCTCGGGCAATCCCTGGACGCGGTGACGGGGACTGGATCGACGATGTGGGTGCATGTCGCTTCGACCGACCTGCCGATCGAAGACGACGGGGATTCGCCGGTGCTTTTGTGGGCTGTGCTGATTGCGCTGGCAATTGGACTGGTTGCGGCAGCAGCGATGTTGCGCCTGCGCCGCCGGCCGTCTCTTTCCACCGCCTGAGCCTGCGAGAATCGGCGGCGTATGTCTCAGTACGTCGCATTGCTTCGCGGAATCAACGTTGGCGCCAACAAGCGGATCGGCATGGCCGATCTGCGGTTGGCGCTGACGGCCGCGGGCTTTGAAGATGTGCGGACATTGCTGCAGAGCGGGAATGTGGTGCTGACGGGGAGTGGGAGTGAGAGCTCCATCGGCGGTCAGGTCGAGAAGGTGATCGCGGAGGAGTTTGGGTTTGACGTCGGCGTCGTCGTGCGATCGGCGAAGCAAGTGGCCGCGGTCTGCAAAGCCGACCCGCTCGGCGACATCGCTTCCGACGAGTCCAAGTACATGGTCGTGTTCTGTTCGACCAAGCCGAAGGCTGCGGCGGTGCGGTCGCTCGGCGAGATGGACTTTGGTGAAGAGCGGATGGCCGTGAAGGGGAAGGACATCTACGCATGGTGCCCCGGCGGCACCCAAAACAGCAAGCTCTTCAAAGCGATCGAGAATGAGAAGGTCGCGCCGCTGATCACCGTGCGCAACTGGCGGACGGTCGGGAAGTTGCTTGAGCTGACTCGTAGCGGCTAGTCGATCGCGCGCCGGGTCGTCTCGTGGCAGACCTTGTCAATTCGATTGTCGCCCACTAGGATTTGCGCCGTACGCCGACGTAGCTCAGTTGGTAGAGCACTTCACTCGTAATGAAGGGGTCCCCAGTTCGAATCTGGGCGTCGGCTTGTTTGCCGCAATCTCTGAGGGATCGCCTCGGCCCACTTCGCGCCGTCGGGATTTCCGACCTTCGGTTTGGTCGCACATGGGTCTCACATGAATCTGGAAAAAGACCTGTGATGCATCGCGCGGCTCGGTAGCGATGCGCCCTCTCATTTTAGAGTTTCTCATAGGATGGCTGGATTTCGGCCGCGAGACGTAAACCGTGAACGAAGCGATGGATCCAACAACGTTGGTGGGTCCGGACACGACTTCCTTACGATGTATCCATATGTGGGGACCGGTCAGATCCGGATGCGAGACCTCGCACGGGGAGATGTTCTCGGGATGCGAGCGATCTATCCGTAGAGACGTTCAGCGAGTAGCGATTCGCACGGTCCTCGTTGCCTCGGCTGCCGTTGCGATGGCGGGCGCACTGCCCGCTTTCGCAACGGGGTCGACGTTGATCGCGTCCGCAACGATCACCCCCAGTTTCCTGGCTCCCGATACTCAGGAGATCCTTCTACGAATCGACGTGCTGAACTATGGTCCGGAGCAGCGGTTCAGCATCGACCTCGAGTCTCCGCGCATAAGCAAAGAGTCGGGCGGGAGGAGCCGACTTGAAGGCTCCGCTACGGCGCCAGTGGGATTTCAACCGACAGTGACGGGTCCGGCGACGTATCTCGGGGGCGGTGTCCTCAATGGATTGCCGATCTGTTCGCCGACTAGATGGCTCTTCCACGGTTTTGAGATGCGGAACATCGCTGCCAGCTACACGCTGCCCGGCGCAACACAGGCTTCGTTTGAATACCGAATCGCCGTGTATCCGAAGGCGCTTCCGCGTCGGGTTCGATGGATGCCGCGTATTCGGTTGACCAACGGCCTGTTCGACGGCTCAACAGGGACGTTGACGCAGTCGCTCGACGTAGTGATTCCCGAACCGTCGATGAGGCGCCGAAGCGCCGCAGACATCTCAATGTTTACCCGACCTCGTTCCTCCCTCCTCGCGGGCGAGGGGAGTAAGCGAGTTAGAGCTGGTCGCGCTATTGCGTTTCACGGTCGTGTCAGAGATGTCAACGCAGGCAGACGGGTGATCCTCAAGCGCATCGGTCCGACGAAGAGCCGGGCGTTTAGAACAATCGCGTCTCTTGAAACCGACTCACGTGGACGGTTTACGCATAGGTGGACACCGCCCTCGAGCGGTGCGTATGAGTTGTGGGCGTTCTTTCCCAAGCAAGCGGGTCGCCTGGAGCCGAATCACATGTGCCCGCTTGGGATTGTGGTTAAGTGAGCTGAGTCGCATCGACTGACTCGAAGGATCAGTTGCACACATCGAACGAAGGGCCCCGCGCGTCGAATAGTTCTCGACCCACGGGACCCCATCGTTCAAACCGCAAGCAGGCGTTTAAGCACGGCAACCCGCACTGGCCCCACCGCGACAACTTCAAGTGGCCCCACCTTCACGGAATAATTGAAGGATCTCTCGTCGTAGTCAGACGAGCCCTGCCTGTCGACCACATCGCTCACAGCGGATTCCATTTCAGAGCGGAGTTTGAGTAGGGATTCGGGCTGATCTTGAATGGCCTCGAGGGGCGGCTCGACGAAGACTCCCGTCAGAGCGCATAGCCACGGATGGCCGGTCTCATTTCTGCTGCGGCCGCCGCTCCCCGCGTTTTGATCGAGGTTTCACGCGTCAATCAATTAGATTTATGCTGCGTGCGCGGTTTCATCTTGAACACCGACTTTGATTGGTATCGGTCATTGTCAGCCACGCCCGATGTCGAAGAAGTCAATTTCTGGCGGCCGGGCCGCCAAGCGATGAGAGCTGATCGCGGTACTCCCGTCATCTTCAAACTCAAGATGCCGCAGAACGCCATCTGTGGCTTCGGCTTTTTCTCGCAGTACCAACGTATTCCGGTGTGGCAAGCATGGGAGCTGTTCGGCGCAGCCAACGGCGTGTCATCTCAAGCCGCGTTAACCGAGCGAATCAAGCGGATCGCATCGAGAAACGCGATCGATATCGGGCCCGACCCGCACGTAGGTTGTGTGGTGCTCGCCCAGCCGTGTTTTCTGCCGCCCGATGAATGGATCGAGATCCCCGACGATTGGAAGTCGAACATCGTTACCGGGCGGAGTCAGAATCTCGCGACGGGCGAAGGGCAAAGAATTTGGGCTCAATGCCTCGCCGCGTATGCCCGCCTCTACGACGATTCGGATGAGATTGTTCTGGCTGCTGAAGCGGCCCGGCGCGGCACGCCGCGGATGATTGCACCCCGCCTCGGACAGGCGTCGTTTCGCTTGGACGTTCAGTCTGCGTACTCCGACCGGTGTGCCGTGACTGGCGAGCACTCGCTCCCTGTGCTCGAAGCGGCGCATGTCACCCCGTGGGGCGCCGGCGGTCCGCATTCGGTCTCGAATGGAATACTGCTTCGCAGTGATTTGCACCGACTTTTTGATCGCGGCTACGTCACCGTTAGCGATGGTGCCCAACTCGTGGTTGGCGAAGCCCTGCGCGAAGAATGGAACAACGGGAAGGCGTATTACGAGCTCCAAGGGCGGACGCTGTTTGAGCCCGAGACACCGAGGGATCGGATCGATCGTGATCGACTCGCATGGCATCGGGAGAGCGTGTTTCTCGGGTGATGTCCGCACATGCGGCGACCGGATTTCACGACCGCACCGCACGAACCCGACCCACTCCGGTACAAACACCGGGTGGATTTTGCTCCCCCGCACCCATATCGCACCCTCGCCCTAACCCTCCTCGCCGCCCTAACCCTCACCGCCTGCGGCAACTCCCCCAACTCCAAAACCCCAGCCACCCCCGCCACCGGCTCAACCACCAGCGCCGTCAACGCCACGCTCATCGACCGCGTCGAACTAACCCTCGACCGCCACGGCAAGCTCGCGCAAGACAGCTACTACAACTGCCTCCTCAACGGCCACGCCCAGGGCCTCCCGCTCAATCAGATCATCGAAGAATGCTCGACCAAGCTCCTCGAAGACGCTGACGCCGGCTTCGGTGGCCCGCTAGGAGACATCGGCCGCGACACCGAGAGCTACTTCGATCCCGCATCAGTCCAAGCCTCCTGCAGCTCCGGCGATCCCACGCGCGCTGGCGCGACCGGCGTCGGCCAGGTCCCGGGCTATGGCAACTACAGCTGGGGCCGAGGCCAAGTCACCCAAGACTCTCGCGGTGTGGGCACGGGCAAAGGGATGAACGCGGTCGAGTCGTTTAAGGCCAAGCAGGCAGCGGCCGACGCGGCGGACGCTGCGCTCAAGGACTTCGACAAGGCGCAGGCCGCCTGGGTCAAAGCCAAAGCCGATCTCAAAGCTGCCGAGGCGACGGGAGACGCGGCGAAGGTCAAGGAGGCGCAGGACAAGCTCGACGCCGCCAAGAAGGATCTCGACGACAAGACCAGCGACGCCGAGAAGAAGAAGAAAGAGGCCGAGAAGGACCCCAACAACGGCGGCATCACGCGCGGGACCGGCGAGCCGTCGCAGTGTGAGCAAGCGCTTCAAGCCGCCCGCGAACTCCTGCGCGAGTGCAACCGCAACGGCTGGAAGAGCACGCAGTGCCAGCAGCTCAACGCGAAGATGAACGGCTGCCCGGATCCAACGCTGATCCTCGTCGATCCCGAGCAGGGCTACGCCTGCGGTGCAAAGCCCGACGCCGAAGCAGTGGCCAAGGCGTGGGGAGATCGATGCGAGCAGACGATCAAATACGCGCCGGGCACCAGTCCGTGCGAGCCGCTGCAGCTCGACGGCGACGGTCGCTTCGGGTCAGGGCGGGTCGGCGACGACTTCTGCAACGACCCGCGGGCATACGTCGAAGGGGACGCGGCGGCGTGTCAAGTGAGCATCGAGCTAGGCAGCTACTTCGGTAAGCCGGACATCCACCAGATCATCATCATCGCGCTCGAGAAGATCGGTGGACCGTTGATCGTCCTGCCGAATCTCGGTCCGAAGCCGCCGCCGGGCGGTGGGCCGGATCCGCGGCCTGGGCCGATCTCCTAGTCCGCGCGTCGGCGAAAGAAGCACGCACGGCGAACAAAACGCGGCGCCCTTCTGGTCTACACATACCCAAATGTGTTTTCCGTCCAGTACTACAACACTGTGGGAGGCCATCATCGGCCTCCCACCGCTCGTCAACCTGACGGCCGGCTCAGTGCGACATACCACCGTCTTCCATGCCGCCCATCGCTCCTGAATCGTCGTCGGTCTCGCCGGCCGAGCCGTACCAATCGCGCCGCCACTCGCGCATCATCTTGATCTCTTTTTGCTGTGCCGAGATGATCTCACGGCCAAGTTGAGCCAGTTCGGGGTTTGAGCTTCCGGTTACGCGCTTGGCCATCACTACGGCGCCCTGGTGATGGGGGATCATCGCGTCGATGAACGCGCGGTCGAACGGTTTCGCGTCGGTCAGATCCTCGGTGTCGGACATCATCGAATCCATCTCCGTGTCGGACATCATCGAGTCGCCGGATTTCGACGGCAGTTCGTCCTTGAGCCGCTCGAGTTGCTTGATCTCGCGCTCCTGAGCAGTGATGATGTCGGTCGCAAGCTGCTTGATCTCGTCGTGCTCGGCCTTGTCGTCGGCGAGCTTGGCCATGTCGATCGCACTCTGATGGTGGGGGATCATCGCGTTGACAAACATCGCGTCGACGCGGTCGCTGCCGTTGGTCATGGGGTCGTTGTCGTCCGAGCCGCAGCCGCCTGCGACAACCGCGCTGGCTGCAAGCACCGCCACGATTCCGCCGAGGACGAGCGCCTTCTTGGTGTTCAGCATGTTGTTGCCTTTCGTAGTTTGAGTTTGCGTTGAGCGCTTTGTAGAGAAGCCGCGCAGTCGCAGCGCGTTGCCGACTACCGACACGCTTGATGCTGCCATCGCGGCGCCGGCGACGATTGGATTGAGCAGGCCGACCATCGCCAGAGGAATCGCCGCGACGTTGTAACCGAAGGCCCACGTGAGGTTCTGCTTGATCGTGCGCAGCGTCGCGCGCGAGAGCCTGATCGCGTCGGCTGCGGCCAGTAGATCGCCGGAAACAAGCGTCAGATCCGACGCCTCGATCGCGACGTCAGTGCCGGTGCCGATGCTCAGACCGAGATCGGCCTGAGCCAGCGCCGGGGCGTCGTTTACGCCATCGCCGACCATCGCGACGACGGCGCCCTCGCTCTGGAGCTTCTTGATCACGTCAGCCTTTTCGCCGGGGAGGACCTCGGCGATGACGGTGTCGATCCCGACTTCGGCGGCGACGGCGTTTGCCGCAGCAGAGTTGTCGCCGGTCAGCAGCACTGGGCGCAGGCCGAGTGATCTGAGCTGGTCGACGGCCTCGCGGCTGGAGGGCTTGATTGTGTCCGACACCGCGATCACTGCACGTGCCTGACCATCCCAGGCGACGGCGACCGCGGTCTGGCCATGTTGATGCGCGGCATCGATCGCCGCGTCGAGTTGCGCCGGTAGTTCGATCGAGCGTTGACGAAGCAGCGACGGCCGGCCAACGAGCACGGCCTTCGAGTCGATCGATCCCTCGACACCCAGACCTTCGATGTTCTGGAAGTCAGACACCTCGGGCAGTGCCCCGGCGACCTGCGCCGCCTCGGCGATCGCGCGACCGATTGGGTGTTCTGAGGCGAGTTCGAGCGCACCGGCTACGCGGAGTGCTTCGTCGCGCGGTGTGTCGCCGATCGGGGAGACCGACGCAACCGACATCACGCCGCTTGTCACCGTGCCTGTCTTGTCCAGCACGATCGTGTCGACGCGGCGGGTTGATTCGAGGATCTCCGGACCCTTGATCAGCAGGCCGAGCTGTGCGCCGCGACCGGTCCCGACCATCAGGGCGGTTGGGGTGGCGAGGCCGAGGGCGCACGGGCAGGCGATGATCAGCACGGCAACGGCGGTCGTGAAGGCGAACGATGTCGACTCACCGGCGGCGAGCCAGTAGCCGAGCGTCGCTGCGGCCAATACGAAGACGATCGGCACGAAGATCGCCGATACGCGGTCGGCCAAGCGCTGGATGTCGGCCTTGCCGTTCTGCGCCGCGGCAACCAAGCGCGCGATCTGAGCGAGCGCGGTGTCTGATCCGACACGGGTTGCCCGCACGACGAGGCGACCGCCTTGGTTGACGGTGGCGCCGGTCACGTCGCCACCTTCGGCGACCTCGACGGGAATGCTCTCGCCGGTCAGCATGCTGGCGTCGACCGCGGAGCGGCCTTCGACGACGACGCCGTCGGTCGCGATCTTCTCGCCCGGGCGTACGACGAAGTTCTGGCCGACCGTCAGCTCTGACGCCGGAACCAGTCGCTCGCTGCCGTCTGCGTCGAGCAGCGTCACCTCTTTGGCGCCGAGGTCCATCAGCGCCTCGATCGCAGCGCCGGCGCGTCGCTTGGCGCGAGCCTCGAAGTAGCGGCCGAGCAGGATGAACGTGGTGACGACGGCGGCGACCTCTAGGTAAATCGCGTCAGAGCCACCGCCGCGCTCGGGCAGTAGTTCGAAGGGCATCTTCATGCCCTGCATCCCGGCGTGGCCGATGAACAACGCGTACAACGACCAACCAAGTGCGGCGAGCGTGCCGACGCTGACGAGCGTGTCCATATTCAGTGCGCGGTGCTTGAGGTTGAGCCAGGCAGTGCGATGAAACGGGTAACCGGCCCACAGAACAACAGGGGCCGCCAGGTTCAGCGAGAGCCACTGCCAGTTGCGAAACTGCAGATCGGGAACCATCGCGAGCACGAGTACCGGCAGCGAGAGCGCGGCGGCGAAGATCACGCGGCGGCGCAGATCGGCCAGCGCGTCGTCGGTGGTGTCGCCGTGGTCGTGCTCGTGCATCGGGGCATCACCGGGCCCATCGGTACTGGGCCACTCGAGCGAATAGCCGATCGATTCGACCGCATGGTCGATCTCGTGCGGATCAACCGTGTCGCTGTCGTAATCGATCGCGGCGGTGCCGAGGGCGAAGTTGACGGTGGCGTCGACGCCTTCGAGCTTGTTCAGCGAACGCTCGACCCGGACGGCGCACGAGGCGCACGTCATGCCGCCGACGGTTACGCCGACACGGCTGTCTGGCGCTGTACTGGATGGCGCTGCACCGGATGGCGCTGCACTGGAGTGTGCTGCATCGGAGTGCGCCGCGTGGGACTGTGATGGGGAGGTCATTGTCCTTCCACCTCGTAACCGGCCTCGGTGATCGCGTTTGCGATGTCCGAGGTTGCGGCGACACCCTCAACGATGACGGTGCCGTCTGCCAATCGTACGTCTACTGACGTCACGCCGTCGACACGGTTGACGGCGGCGCGTATCGAAGCGGCGCAGTGACCGCAGGTCATTCCCGTGACGTTGATGACTTGTTGAGTACTTGTGTTTGACATGGGCTGCTCCGTTCAGTTGAAATGCGTGATGACCTCACCATAGTATACCCCCGGGGGGTATAGGTCAGAGGTGGACTTTCGGACCTCGGTGGGTGGCTCAAGCGGCTGGTGCGATTGGCGTCCGCGCGGCCTAGCCGCGGCGCATCATCCGACCGACGGCCGCCATCAGTTCCTGGGATTTCTCGTCGCGATCCACTGCGGTTTTGGCGCTCATGACGCAGTGCTGGGTGTGGTCGTCGAGCAGTCTCAGAGCGACTTTGTCCAGTGCCGCCTGTGCAGCGGTGATCTGCGTGAGGACGTCGATGCAGTAGCGATCGTCTTCGACCATGCCCTGGATTCCGCGGACCTGCCCCTCGATCCGGCGCAGCCGCTTGACCAGCGCCTCTTTGTCGGCTGAGTAGCCGTGGCTATGTGATTCAGTCATACCCTTGATTATACCGGTACCCCGGTAGGGTATGGCCGATGGACTCACGGGTGCCCACGCCTACGTTGGCCCGTCCACAAACGAGATCCACCAGGGCCATCCCATTGCTTGACGGGATAGAGCTCGCCGCCACCCGATAGGTCTCGCGCAGCGCCACGATCCGTTGGGCGCGTGCGACAGCATCAATCGCCTGGGTCTTGACTGCCTCAAGAAAGAGTTCGATCCACGGGATCGGGTTCCCGGCCTCACGGGTCGTCTGAAGAGCCTTCACTGGAGTGGGAGATTTCCGACATTGAACGGCTCCCGTACTGTTCCAGGTCCACGCGCGTCTATAAAGAATTGCGCTAAATACTTTAGAGACGAGCCAGGACCCTTCAAGGCTCTTCACAGTCAGTTTTTGGCTCGATGACCCGCGATTACGGTTCTTCTTCGTTGACCATCAGACCGAGCGTGCCGCCACAAAACTGCTTCGCGGATTCGAGGTCGTCTGACGAAAAGCTGCTGAACGCGTTGTTGTTGCCGAGCATCGGGTTTCCTCGTGATTCAAGCTGGTTTTTGATGTCTACAGGATTGCTGCCCGCAGTGACTCAGCACAAACGCGCGACCTGCGCCCGCCACCTGTAGAGTCGCCGCATGCGAGAGAAAGCTCGAGGCCGGGGCGGCGCCTCAACCGAGCCTGGCCTAATCGCACCCCGCTCGACGCCGTCAATGGAATCAACCCGTCTCGACCGCTGGCTGACCGCCGTTCGGCTGTACAAGCAACGAACCGACGCAGCGTCTGCCTGCCAGGGCGGGAAGGTCAGGCTCAACGGCCGGCCGGTCAGGCCGTCGTCGCCGGTGCGCGTCGGTGACACGATCGAGGCGAGGATCGGCGACCGTGAGCGGATCGTCGAGGTCGTCAAGATCATCGAGAAGCGTGTCGGTGCACCGGTCGCCGTCGAGTGTTACGTCGATCACAGCCCGCCGCCTGAGCCGCGTGCGAAGTTCGTGCCACCGCCGGGCCGACGAGAGCAGGGTGCCGGTCGTCCGACCAAGCGGGACCGGCGGATGATCGACCGTTTCCGCGGGCGATAGGCTCGCGATCATGCCCGCCGAACGACTGCTGCCCACACCCGAGGCCGAACAGATCGTCGCGATGGCCCGCGATGTCGCGGCCACCGAGCTCGCTCCGCGCGCCGCTGCGGCCGAGGCCGACGCGGCGTTCCCGCGCGACGTTTTCAAAGTGCTCGGCGGGCTCGGTCTGCTTGGCATGCCCTACCCGGAAGAGCTCGGGGGTGGCGGTCAGACCTACGAGGTCTACCTGCAGGTGCTCGAAGAGCTGGCGGCTGCGTGGGCGAGTATTGCCGTCGGCGTGAGCGTGCACGTGATGTCGTGTTATCCGCTGGCGACGCATGGCACTGACGAACAAAGAGCGCGCTGGTTGCCCGAGCTGTTGGCCGGAGATCAACTCGGTGGCTACTGCTTGTCAGAGGCCCAGGCGGGCTCCGATGCCGCAGCAATGCGTGCGACAGCCACGCGAGACGGCGACCGGTTTCGCCTCAACGGCAGCAAGGCCTGGGTCACGCACGGCGGCGAGGCGGACTACTACACGGTCTTCGCACGGACATCCGACGACCGATCGCGTGGTGTGTCGTGTTTCTTCGTGCCGGCCGACGCGCCCGGCGTCGGCTTTCAATCTCCTGAATCGAAGATGGGATTGACTGGATCATCCACCGCGACGGTCGATCTCGATGACGTTGTGATCGACGGCGACAGATTGATTGGCACCGAGGGCGACGGTCTGCCGATCGCACTCGAAGCGCTGGACAGCGGCCGGCTCGGGATCGCCGCGGTGGCAGTCGGTTTGGCACAGTCGGCGCTCGACCATTCCGTCGCCTATGCCGGCGAACGCGAGACCTTCGGCAAGGCGATCATCGAACACCAGGGTCTCGGGTTTCTGCTTGCCGACATGGCGGCCGGCGTTGAGTCCGCGCGGGCGACGGTGCTCGAGGCCGCCCGGCGGCGCGACCGTGGCCTGCCGTTCGCGCGACAGGCGGCGATCGCCAAGCTGGTCGCGACCGATACCGCGATGCGCGTGACCACAGATGCCGTGCAAGTGCTCGGTGGCTACGGCTACACGAAGGATTTCCCGGTCGAGCGCTACATGCGCGAGGCCAAGGTTATGCAGATCTTCGAGGGCACCAACCAGATTCAGCGGATGGTCATCGCGCGGCACCTGGCGCGCGGAATCGACCGGCAGTAACGCCTGCCGTTCGGGTCAGGCGACGGCGTAGAGATGCGGGCGCGGGCCCGAAAGCCCCGCGTCGTACTGCGCCTCGCGTAGTGCTGCGTCGGCTTCCTTGACTAGGTCGTCGGCGTCCATTCCCTCTCGCCAGGAGGCCGTGCCGACGGTTACGGTTGGACGAATGCCGGGGCAGATCAGCGACCGCGCTCGCTCGATCACGCCAGAGAGTCGCAGGCTCACGACTTCAAGATCGCTTTCGCCAACGTCGGCCAGCACGACTGCAAACTCGTCGCCACCTCGACGCGCTGGCATCTCGGAGCGGCGAACGGAATCAGAGAGAGCATCGGCGACGGCGATCAGCACCGTGTCGCCGCGTGAGTGTCCGTAGCGATCATTGACACTCTTGAATTCGTCGAGGTCGACGATCATCAGCGAGAGCGAGCTGCCGGTCGTTTCGCATCGACGAGCCTCAGCGTCGAGGCGGTCGTGCAGCCGGCGCATGTTCGGGAGGCCGGTCAGCGCGTCGATTCTCGCCAGGTCGGCGCTCTCTTGCGCGGCAGCCAGCGTGCGTTGCCGCGCGATGGCGAGAATCAACGCGACCAGCCCGATCGCGAGCACGCCGACGATCAGGCGCAACACCGGATAGGCGGTGTCGTGCGTGGCAAACACAATCCCCATCAGCGCGACCGATCCAAGCGCGTAAATCAGCGCTGTTCGAGTGCGCAGTAGGTACATCTGGAAGAGGATCGGCAGCACGAAAAACTCGGCGGTGTCTCGGGCTGCATCAGGGTTGGCGAGTCCGAACAGCAGCAGGACGATCGGTGAACCGATCGCTAGACCGTGAGTGAGAAACCGCGGCTCGGTCACGCGCACCGAGATCCACCAGCAGAGCGGGACGGAAAGGACTGCGACAGTGATGATCCCCACCGTCAGCGGAGAAAACTCGATCGGCACCGATGGGATCGCGGTCAACACCACAAACATTGCACCCGCCGAGGCAAAGATCAGCCCGGCCTGGCGCCAAGCGAACGCCAAGGCGACCATTGTCGGATCTTTGATCACGCTGCGGTCACGGCTGTTAGTTCTGGCGACAGCAGGCAGCTCGGAGTCGTGACTTGCAGAATCGACCGATTCGAGTGTCTGCCGCACGCCGTCACGCGACAGCGACTTGGCTGCGCGAAGTTCGTTGTCCGTTCGTTGGATCAGCGCGTCGACCGACTCGCCCGGCTCGAACTCCACCCAGCCGATGCTCGCCGTCGACTGAATGTTGGGACTTAGGGCTTTACGGGCGGAGTCGATCGCGTCGGCCAGTTGGTGACGCAGCTCGAGTGGGTCACGACCCGCGATCATCGGCGCGATCACCGCAAACTCATCGCCGCCTCGTCGCACGAGCGTGTCGCAATCGGTTAGCACGGAGCGTGCGGCATCGGCAGTTGCGAGCAGCACGGTGTCGCCGACGCGGGGCCCGTAACGCTGGTTGACCTGTCTGAAATCGTCGAGATCGAAGGCGAACAGCGCGAATCCGTCGCCACGGCGGTTGGCGCGTGCGGCTTCCTCGTCGAGCAGTGTTCGCATTCGGCGGATGTTCGCCGCGCCCGTCAGCGAATCGGTCATGCTGAGTTCGCGATTGTGATCGATCGCCGAGACGAGCTGGCGCTTGATCACCAACAGAGTCAGCCAGCACGCGACGGCAAGAAACGAAAGCGTGGCGATCCGCAGCACCGAATCCGACTCGCCGGCACCGGTGCTGGCGTACGCGATGACGACGAGCCCGACAACCACTACGGGCAGGCCTTCACGAAAGCTGAGGTAGTAGCCGACGGTGATCGGGGCGATCAGCAGGATTGCCGCCATCGCCGACTTGAGGTCACCGGTGAAGTCGACGCCGATCAGAATCGCGCCGTACAGCGAAGCGGCAGCCAGGTAGTAAATGCGTAGATCTCGCTTGTTACCGGCGCGCTTGCCAAGCCAGACGAAAACGAAGGCGAGCACGACGCTGGCCGCACTAATCGATCGCAACGCCCACGGATCGATGCCTACCGGCTGTGCGGTGAAGCTCACGATCAATGGAATCGATCCCATCACAAGCGACGTGAACGCGAGGATCGCGTAGTGCAGCCGGAACGGCATCCCGAGGGGATCGAGTTCGTCATCGGGTCGCGGCGTTATCAGTCCACGGAGCCGTTCCGAGAGCTGTGCGCGAAGCTGGCCGCGTGCATTGGCGTCCAAGTTGTCCATCCAGACAACTATCGGGCATAATCCAGCCTGGCTGTGCAGCCAGACGACGATGTGGACGTTCAGGGGACGGCCTCATCAGGAATGGTGAAACTGCATTGACAAAACCAAGTAGTCGCCGCGCCGACTACTGGCAAATGCACCCCGGTGACGAGCGTTACGGAATCAGCAGATTGCGCGCGACGGCCTTGTCGGCCATTCGGCGCAGGCCCGGGTCTAGCCCGAGCGAGCCGAGCTGCGAGCGGGTGAACCATTGAGCGTCTTCGGCGTCACTGCCGGGTTCGAGGTCAACTGCCTCGACTACGGCCAGAAAACGGAAGTCGAAGTGCTTGTGGACCGGTTCATCGTCGGTTGGGGCGATGCGATGCACGTCGAGATCGAACAACTCGAGTTGGTCAGGGCCGATCGCAATACCGAGCTCCTCGCTCGCTTCGCGCGACGCGACGTTCAGCACATCAGTCTCACCGGACTCAGCGTGCCCGCCCGGTTGAACCCAGAGCTGAAGCTTGGAGTGGAAGATCAGCGCGACGCGCTTCTGCTCGGAGAGGATCAGCGCGCTGCCGGTGGCGTGCCCGGGGTTGTAGTTGTTGCGATCGAGCGGAGCGGTGGCTGTGCGCAGCCAGTCGAGGATCGCGTCTTGGTGGACACGCTCTTCCTCGTTGTCGGCCTGATGGCGGCGGGTGGCTTCGATCAGATTCTCGGGCATCGGGGCGGAGCCTAGCCCTGATCGGACCGCGAGTGATTCAGCCCGCGACCACGAACGGCTCGGCGGCTATCGACGAACTGCCCCCTACGGGCTATTACTGCCGTCGAACGTGGAGGATCGACCGACTCAGTTCGCGGTACGGACCGTCACGGACGGGTCTGTAACAACTCGTTCTCAGATTTTTCACATAAGCCCTATTGTGAAGGGCGAAGATGGCCGCCAGCGCAAAATCGACGGATGGGAACAGCATGCCGGCCGCGGTCATTGATATCGGCTCGAATACGACTCGGTTGCTCGTCGCCGAGCGAGTTGGCGATGGCCTGCGCGAGATGCTCTCGCAGCGCACCTTCACCCGTCTCGGGCGCGGCATCAAAGACGACGGCTCGATCGGCTCTAAGAAAATCTCCGAAGTCATCGACACGGTGTGCACTCAGGTCCGGCTTGCCGAGGTGCTCGGAGCGGAGGAAGTTCGCGGGGTTGCGACGGCGGCAACACGTGAGGCGACAAACGGAGACGAGCTGATCACGGGGATCGAGGATCGCTGTGGTCTGCGCGTGGAGCTGCTCGACGAAGCAGACGAAGCGCGTTTCGCCTTCATCGGCGCCACCCGCGCGCTGCCGAGCGACTCCGACGAGGTGATCGCAGTGATCGATGTCGGCGGTGGCTCGAGCGAGGTCGCGATCGGCACGCTCGCCGACGGAGTTCGCTGGTCGACGTCTTTCAAGATCGGCAGCGGATCGGTCTCGGATCGTTTCATCGCGAGCGATCCACCCGCCGTCAACGAGCTCGACGAGGCGCGCGGCTACGTCGCCTCGATGTTCGAGGATTTCAGTTTCCCAGAGATCGACCTCGCGATCGCGATCGGCGGCAGTGCCCAATCGCTTCGTCGGATGACCGGTGCGGTTCTCGAACACGAAACGATGGAGCGCGCTATCCGCCTGATCACGCGCAATGCCGCCGCCGAGGTGGCCGAGGACTTCGGGCTCGACATCGAGCGCGTCCGCGTGCTTCCGGCGGGGATCATGATTCTCGAGGACATCTCCGAACGCCTCGCCCAACCTTTGCGCATCGGCCGAGGTGGCCTGCGCGAAGGAGTGATCCTCGAGATGCTCGCGGCCAGGGCGGGTTGACGATGGCCAAGGCCACACCGATCGGAGGGCTCTCGGCGAGCGACTCGTTCGCCGCTGCCGCCCACAAGATCCTCGCCGTCAGATCCGGTGAGCTGCTGCAGCAGCGAGACCGCGTGCTCGACACCGGCGATATCGAGGGCGTGCACGACATGCGCGTCGCAAGTCGCCGCCTGCGGGCCGTGCTCGAGATCTTCGAGCCGTGTTTTGACAAGAAGGCACACCGCGCGGCGCTACGCGATGTAAAGCGCCTCGCCGATGACCTTGGCCGCCGCCGCGATCCCGACGTGCAGATCGCGCTGCTCGAGAGCTTTGCGTCGGAGGCGTCGATCGCCGACCGTGAGGGCATCGAGTCACTGATCGAATCGCTTCGCGCCGAGCAGGCCGAGGCAAACGATCTGCTGCGCGAGGCGCTCAATCGCGTTGACGATCACGGGCTGCAGAGCACGCTCGCCGAACTCACTCAGGACAGCAGACCGTGAAGCCCCGCAAGGTCAAGAAACTCGACCCTCAGGCGCCGCTCGCCGAGAACGCCGTGCGCATCCTGAAGACGCGCTCTGCCGAGTTCGTCGAGCTCGCGGCGACAGCGACCGAGTCGGGGTCTTCGGACGATCTTCACGATGCGCGGATCGCAGCCAAGCGGTTGCGTTACGTGCTCGAGGTCACCGGATTCTGCTTCGGCAAAGAGGCGAACGCCGCACGCAAACAGGCTCGCGACGTCCAAGACCTGCTCGGCGAAATACACGACTGCGACGTACTGCTGCCTCGCGTTCTTGAACACATCGAACAGCTACGAGAGGGCGATGCGCGCTCGGTAAGCCAGTCGCTGGCCCCGGACGGCGCTCCGGCGATCGACGACGTTCACTGGAAAGACCTCAACAAGGCCCCGGCGCGCCGTGCCTATGCCGGCCTTGAGAAGCTCGCCCTGCTTCTTGCCGCGCGCCGCCGACTCCTGCTCGAGCGCTTCGTGGATTCGTGGGGGGCGCCTCAGCGACAGGCTTTTGTCGAGCGGCTCGATGGATTTCTTGGGAGTCCGCGATGACGGCGACCGACCCGACGCAGGAGCTCGCCACCAGCCCCTCTGAGCCGATTCCGTTGCGAGATGTAGAACCGGATCTGCGCGATCCGGCCTACTTCTTCAATCGTGAGCTGTCTTGGCTGCAGTTCGACGAACGCGTGCTCGAACTGGCGGAGGACGAAGAGCTTCCGCTGATGGAACGTGTCAAGTTCAGCGCGATCTTTGCGACGAACCTCGACGAGTTCGTGATGATCCGCGTGGCCGGTCTGCACGACCAGATTGATGCGCAGGTCGACAAGCGCAGTCCGGATGGCCGCACCGCCGATCAGACCGTCGACGATCTACGCGAACAGTCGATCGAGTTGATCGACCGCAACTCCCGGCTCGTGACCGACGTACTGATGCCGCAACTCGCCGAGCATGAGATCCGGATTTTGCATCGTGAGCAGCTAAGCACCGATCAACGCGCCGAACTCCGAAACATCTTTCTGTCGCAGATATTCCCGGTACTTACACCGCTCGCAGTCGGCCCGGGTCGACCGTTTCCATACATTTCGAACCTTTCGCTCAGTCTCGCGTTGTTGCTGCGCGACCCAGTCAGCGAGCAGACCACGTTCGCCCGCGTGAAGGTCCCGAAAGAGATTCTTCCGCGCTTCGTCGCGTTGCCGGGCGAGGGCATCTACGTCCCGCTCGAAGAGGTGATCGCCGACAATCTCGACACGCTATTCCCCGGCACGGAACTGCTCGAGTGGGCGACCTTCCGCGTGACTCGCGACGCCGACTTCACCGTCAGCGACGAGGCCGACGACCTGCTGCGCGCAGTCGAGGACGAACTGCGCCGCCGCCGCTTCGGCGAGGTCGTGCGTCTCGAGGTGACACGTGGCATCGCCAACGACCTTCGCGACGAGTTGATCGAGGCGCTCGAGATCGAGAAGCGCGACGTCTACGAGGTCGACGGACTTCTCGACCTCGGCGATCTCTGGGAGATCGTCGCTCTGCCGGGCCACAAAGACCTCCGAGCCCGGACCTGGAAACCGGTGATTCCCGCGCGGATGCGTGACGCCGACGGTGAGCCGCTGCCGGTCCTCTCAGCGATGCGTCACGGCGATGTGCTCGTTCACCATCCGTACGACAGCTTTGGCGCATCGGTCGAACGCTTCGTCCACGAGGCCTGCACCGATCCCAGCGTGCTTGCAATCAAGCTCACCGTGTATCGCACCAGCGACGACTCACCGCTCGTGCCCGCATTGATTCGCGCGTCGGAGCGCGGCAAACAGGCGGTCGCGTTGGTGGAGGTCAAGGCACGGTTCGATGAGCAGGCAAACATCGCCTGGGCACGTTCGCTCGAACAGGCCGGCGTCCACGTCGTCTACGGGCCACCCGCGCTCAAGACCCACGCCAAGTGCGTGCTCGTGGTCCGTCGCGAGGGCAACGGTGTCCGCAACTACGTCCACATCGGCACCGGCAACTACAACTCGGCGACCGCTCGCCTCTACACCGACTTCGGCCTGTTCACGACCGATCCCGAGATCGGCGCCGACGTCGCCGACATGTTCAACTACCTCACTGGATTCGCACGGCCGCAGGACATGCGCAAGGTGCTGATCGCGCCAAACGGTCTGCGCGGCGGCATCCTCGACCAAATCCAGCAGACGATCGACGCACACACCAGTGATCAGCCCGGCCGGATCGTGATGAAAATGAACGCGCTGGTAGACGTCACCTGCATCGAGGCGCTCTACCGCGCCTCGCGCGCCGGCGTTCAGGTTGATCTCAATGTCCGCGGCACCTGCTGTTTGCGCCCCGGGCTGCCCGGCGTGTCAGAGAACATCCGTGTCGTGTCGGTGGTCGGGCGCTTCTTAGAGCACTCCCGCGTCTTCGCGTTCGAGCGCGGCGGCAAGACGCATGCCTTCATCGGGTCGGCAGACCTGATGCGCCGTAACCTCGACAATCGCGTCGAGCTTGTCGCTCCGGTTGAAGACCCAGATCTGCGCGCAGAGCTGATGGACTCACTTCAGCGAGCGCTTGCCGACAACTCCAACGCCTGGGATCTCGACAGCGATGGTCAATGGATCCGTCGTCGCCCTGCGTCGATCGAGCAGCGCCGCAACTCACAGGAAGAGCTGATGGAGCTTCACCTGACCCGAGAGCGCGAAGTCGGGAACTAGCCGGAAAAACGGGTTTCGCGCGGTGGCCTGTAAAGCGCACGCACCTCGCCGAGTCGTGTCGCTTCGAACACAATTAGGCCGACCATCACGGCTGTGACGATCGGCCAGTGTCGCCAGAGCCGGCAGCTCTGTTGCCGGGAGGATCAGCACCGCGAGCAGCGTCGCTACGAGCAGCCGCTGGTAGTTGAAGCTGCCGATGTTGCGTCGCTTGATCGCAGAAAGCGCTGTCAGGTAGATCGCCGGTCCGCCGCAGCGCGCGATCGCTGGGATCAACTTCAACGGGTCGTCGACGTGGCCGATTGTCTTGAACGCGAGCACGAACACCAGATCGAAGGAGAGTTCGAGTGAGCTGACGTTGTGGTCGCTCAGCAAACGGCTGCTGGCCGGAGCGGCGGCGGCGCCTTGAGGCTCGTCCATTCGCAGAGATTATGACCGGGCGCAGCGCCCGCGGGCGATAGTCAGCTCGGCTGACGCATCTTCGCCGCAGCGCGCACCAGCTCGACCAGCTCAGGTGGCGCTGTGTTGGGCGAACCAGCGTCGAACTGCGGATGAGGGTCATACTCGATCGCTAGCTGCATCGCCATCGCCAGCGTGTCGTCGTGCATCAGTGAGACGAGCATGATCGCCATGTCAATCCCGGCCGACACGCCGCCACTGGTGACGTACTTTTCGTCGCGAACCACACGCTCTTTCGTCGCGTCGGCGCCAAGCTCGGCGAGTAGATCCATCTCCAGCCAGTGCGTCGTCGCGGGGCGATTCTCGAGCAGGCCAGCGGCCGCAAGCAAGAGACTGCCCGTGCAGACTGAGGTCGTCCACTCCGAGGTTTCGTCGATCTCGCGAATCCATTTGAGTGTCGCCTTGTCGTGGATCAACTTACGTGTGCCGAGGCCACCGGGGATGACCAGCACGTCCGCCGACTTGACGTCTTCGAACGATAGGTCGGCGACCAGACCGAGATCGTGGTCTTCAGCTTTCTGCTCGCCCGGTTCCTTGGCGACGAACTTGACGGTTGTTCCCGGGACCCGTTTGAGCACCTCATACGGCCCGACCGCGTCGAGCGGAGTCATCTCGGGGAACAACAGAAAGACGGCGTCCATGGAGGCATTATGCCTGGAAACGGACCGTTCGTAACGGATCGGTTCGTCTGCATGGCCATTCGCACGGACCATCAGACTTCGACGCGGAAGGGACCGATTACGGGAGCGACGGGACTCGAACCCGCGACCTCCGGCTTGACAGGCCGGCGCTCTAACCAACTGAGCTACGCCCCCGGGAGTGGCTAATTGTGGCAGGTCGCCGGTGTCGCAATGTTTGCCGTCGGTGGACGCTGCGACGCTCAACCCGCCTAGCGTTTATGCCGAATCACCCTTGATGGCTACCACCGGCGGATACTTCACTGACGACTCGATGATTCGCGTCGTCAATCGCGAACGCGTGGTCGCGATGGCCGGCGCACGTGCATTGCTGATGCAGGCCGCGCACCCGCTCGCCGTGATCGGTCTGGTCGGCCATACCGGAGCGCTCGACAATCCGTTCCCGCGCCTAGAACGAACGGTTGCCGTGATGAACACCGTCACCTTCGGCACCCGCGAGGAGGCCGACCGCCTGACCGGGGTGGCCCGTTCGATGCACAAGCGCGTACGCGGCAAGCTGCCCAACGATGTCGGCCCCTACAAGAAGGGCACGCCGTATGCCGCCGACGATCCGGACCTGCTGATGTGGATCCTCTTCGCGATCGTCGACAGCGGGCTCGTGACCTACCAGACCTACGTGCGCAAACTTTCGCGCGATCAGCGCCAGGCCTACTGGGACGACTACAAGGTCGTCGGCAAGCTCTTCGGCCTGACCAAGCGTCAGATGCCGCGCAGCTACGACGACTTGATGAACTACAAGCACGAGATGCTCACCGGCGGAAAGCTGTTCGTCAACGAGTGGGCGCGCAAGCGCGCGACAAGCATCGTCTTCAATCCGCCGTTTCCGCTCTACGCGAAGCCGCTCGTCGAGACGGTCAACTTCGTGACGATCGCGCTGCTGCCGAAGGAGATCCGCGAGCAGTACGACTTCTCGTCGCTGCCGCATCCGCTGGTGCGCCGCGCGATGGTCGCCGGTGGCGCCGAGTACGTCAAGCGCTTTGTAGTGCCGCTGTTGCCGGAGCGGGCGCGGTACGTTCCAGCGCTCGACGCGGCCTAGGCATCTCGCTCTGCGTGGGCTGTCGTGACGGGCCGCCGCGCGACACACGTGAGCGGTCTCCGAGCTGGCATCTCTAACTAACTATGGGCACGCCCCGACTCGAACGGGGGACTTCCTCCTTGTAAGGGAGGCGCTCTAACCAACTGAGCTACGCGCCCGTCAACGCAGGTTAGTAGCCGCTCGGTCTCACGTCCCAGACCGTCGTGACGCCGCCCGTTGCGACGCCGCCCGTCGTGACG
>JBASTN010000145.1:0-7897 GCA_049274915.1 Solirubrobacterales bacterium | reverse complement strand
GACAACCGCTTGCCTCCCAAGCGATCCGCGTTGCGCGCGCGCTTGACCTTCGGGATCACACTCGCGGGAAACTTCTTCTTCTTGTTGAGCGCCAACACGCCGTACGGCCGCGGCTTGACACTGGGGGCTTTCGGCGTTACCGCGACGGCAACACCACCGGTCGCGGCGACCAGCGCGATGATCGCGACGATCAGACCGGCCGGGCCCGAGTTCTTGGCCATTTTTGAAAGTTTTGACATCAGCGAAATCTCCTGGGTTGCGATCGTGGTTGGGAGCTGTCGGTAAAAGCGCTAGCCGGGGCGGCGCGTGAGCCTCCACGGCGTCGACCGGTGCCGGCAGTAGCGAATGCAGCGAGCAGTGCCATCGCGGTCAGTGAGTAGACCGAGTTCGGCGGCTGGCTCGCGTCGTAGCGGGCGAATGCCTGAGAGTCCTCGGTCGCGGCCTCTTCTTCGCGCTTCTCTTCGAAGACGCGCGACATCCCACCGGTTGGCGGAATCGGCCGGGCGAGCGACGGCGCGGGCGGCGGCGTGACGACGGGCACGACTGCGCCCGGCGACAACGGTGCGAGAAACGCATCCTCAACCGGTCGTGGCGATGGTTTAGGCGTCGGCTTGACAATCGGCGCAGGCGGCAGGTTCAGCGCCAACGGCGGACTTGAAGGCGGTGGCGGTGGCGGTGGCGGCACCGCCACTTTCGGCTGACTCGGCGGGAAACGACTGGGGTCGAGCGGACGGGTACCGCACGGCTGGCGAATCGTGCCGGGCAAAACCGTGATCTGACGGGCATAAGTGAACCCGCCGCTGGTCACGCTAACTGTGGTCGTGCCTGCGTTGTATGCGCAGAGCAGGCCGGACCGACCGTCCGAGATCGTCTTGCCGGTCGCGGTGAGCAGCGGCTTTCGCAGATTGTTGGATTGCGGGTCGACGGCCACAAAGTCGGCGATGTCTGGGTGCTCCGAGCGAAACTCATACTCCGGCTCGATCTTCGTCTGACACGCCGCGACCCGGCATTTCTCGGACGGATAGATCGTGTAGGGATCTGACCCTGCGGGACTCGGAATGTCGCCGGGGCCCCAGCGATCGCCAGCGATCGGACGTCTACCCAGGCCGGCGAATAGCGCAGGCGTGCTGCGGCGCAGCAGCGTGCCGTCGATCGCTTCGAGGTTGAGATTCTCGATCAGCGGGATCATCCGCACTGAGACCGGCGCGCGGTTAGTCTGCGGATTGCGCGCAGCGATGTCGACCTGGGCCAGGAGCATTCCGGTGTTGCCGAAGAAAGAACTTGGCCGTGTGCTCGAGCCGGATTCTTCGGCGCGATATCCGAGTGTCCCGGTGCCAAATGAGGGGATCGGATTGGCGCTTCCGTCGGCGGGGATCGAGTAGTAACGGTTTTCTTCGGGACGCTCGAAGAAGTAGGCGGACGCACCTTCGTCACGCATCATCGACGCCACGCGCAACGCTTCGGTCTTCTCAGCCGCGGTGGTAGCGGTGTTGAGCGCCGGAGCGAAGACGGTGTTTAAGTCCCGACTTCCGACCACAACCGCTGGCGTTTGATCCGCTTTAGCCGCGCGCAGTTCGCCGCGCAGCCAGTCCTCCTGTGAGGCCACGGGTGGATTCTGGTGCGGATCGCTCGCCGCCAGCGAGCCGCGCGAGTTGTCGATCACGATCACGCGGATCGTGCCGTTGGTGCCACGCGAGTCGAACGAGTAGTGGGTCCGCGTGCCGCTGCCCGCACCGCGTGCGCTGATCCCCGCGGCGGGCGGTCCGTCACCCAGCGGCGCACCGAAGCCGCCGAATGCTTGCCGGTATGCAGTCAGGTCACCACCGGCCGAATCAGCGGCAGAGACTGTCGTGTAAGTCGGGAGTTCCGGCTGGGACCCAAGCAACTCGGCATAGCGCGCGGCCTCTGTGGCCGCGACCGGCCGGGTCGACTCCGGAGATCTGCCGCCGGTGTACATGAAGAAGCGCGGCCCGTTGAGTTGGCGCGACATCTGATGAGTCATCGCCAACGCGGTCTCGAGCTGGCGATCCGGGGCGATCCCGAGATGACGAAACTGCGAGCAGTTGCGGTTTTCGCAAGCAGCGTGTCCGCCGACCATGAAGTTGACCGTGCTCAGGCTCTGGCCGACCGGGGTCGGCGTCGCCGCACCGTAACCGGCAGACTGCGGCGACTGCGAGTAGCGTGAGATCGCGGCGGTCGTGACTCGCGCCGGTGGACTTTCTGAATCGAATCCTCTCAGTCCGGCGTCGCGCTGGCCATTGACGCCGCCGACCAGCCACCCCTCGCCGCTTGGGTCGATCAGCATGCCGAGGGTGGCATCCGGCTTGACCGGCTTGTCCACGTCGTTGCCGACCGCGTCGAACGCGTCACCTTGCTCGTCACGCCAACTGTGTGCCGTCTCGCGTAGGACAAATCCTTCCGCCGGCATCTTCAGTGGGTCGAGCCGTGGCTGCGGGTCGCCGATCGCCTGCGGCGGGACAACTTCCCCCGGCGGATACGTATGCCGCGAAATCGACACCACTGAACGCAGCGTTCCGCCTTCACGAAACAGTGCCGATTCGACGATCGATGCGCTGGCGAGTGGCTGCGGAATTGGGCGCCAGGGCGCGCCTGCGCGGTCGCGTCGGAAAGCCAGCCCGCCAGTGCCCGCAACCATCGCCGCACCGTCAGGCAGCCCGGCCACGGTGAGGATCTGCGGCAACGACGCCGAGCGACGCCGATAGCGATCGATTAGCTCGCTCAATTGAGCATCGACACCCCACGAGCCACCGCTTCGCACCATTACGTCCGTGCCGGCGGCAACCAACACGTCCGAACCGGAATAGGCAATCTGGCGGAAGTCAGCGCGCGCGAACTTCGCGGGCAGTGCATCGCCCTCCTTGCATGCCGCCCCGTTATTACCCGGTGCACAAATCTGTTGCCATCCCTTGCCGTACTCCAGCAGCATCCCCTCGCGGCCGACTGCGAATCCTTCGTAGGGATCGCCCGGGCGGAAGGCGACGTCCATCAGGTGCGTGTCAAGCCCGATCGGCGCACCCGGGTCGCGCTCCCATTGACCGGTCTCCGCGCGCCAAAGCCACATCTCGCCGTACGAGCCGACTGCGTGCGCTCGGATCGGTTCAGGCCATGCGACCCCACGCAGATCGGGGCGACGGACAAGGCCCGAAGACGAGAGCAAGAACTCCGTCACCCATCCAGTACCCGGCGCAAAGCGGGCGACGCTACCGTTGTCACCGACGGTCAACGCTGCAGACTGCAAGCCCGCCACCGGCTTTCCGGGTTCTGCGGCGACATCGCGTAGCGGCGATCGGGCGCCGACCGACCACGGCGAAGTGCGGTTGGCATAGTCAGTCGACTGCAGACGCACCGTCGAGGTCAACCATCCGGTCGAGTCGCTGGACAGCGCCGATGTGACTTTTGAGTTGGTCCCTGCGCCTGGCATCCGCAAAAAGTCAGATCCGACAAGCTTCAGGTAGGTGCCTCGGTTTGTCTGCGCGACAGTGCCTGGATCAAGCGGGTTGGTGACGATCCGCGTGCCGAACCCGGGTCCGGGCCAGGCAGTGCTGCGGTAGCCGTTCTCGCGCGAGAACGCAACACCGAGTCGGCGGTCGCAGACGGGATTGCCCGCGACGAGCAGATCGCACCAGGTGCTGGTGACTCTCCCGTCGCCACGATCGAAGAACGCCGTAAAGTTGAAAACGTCGTCACCGGATTCGAAGCGTCCATCGATCCATAGTCCGTCGGCGGTCACAGTCAGTGGGTCGGCCCCGCCCTGTGCCGTCGAGTCGAGAGCGGCCAGCCCGCTGATCGACGCCGAAGCGGTCGATGATGCCGACAGCATTGCGTTGCCCAGCGATTGTTCGACCCAGCGCGGCGTGCCGGCGACGATGCTGCGCCTCAAGAGCACCACTCCGCGCCCGAGTGTTTCATCCACTCGAGCCAAAAGCCACGCGTTGTCGGCCCCGGTTGCGCCGAGCGCAATGATCTCGAAATCATCCTCCGCACCGACGGGGTAGTCGACGACCTCACGACTCCATGCGTCGCCGTCGAAGTGCACGATCGATTCCGCCTCGCGCCCGGTCGCGGCGGCAAACACCGCGGTCTTGCCGTCGCGTTCAAATGCCGTAGCGGGTGCCCTTCTTTCGGAAACCAAGTGCTCCGCCGGTCCGTCGGGGCCCGCCGGGAGTAACACCGTGACCGGTGGCTGCGAAACCTGGAATCGGCCGCCGGGCTGACGGATCAGCGCCACCGGCAGCGAATCGGCCGTCCCGAGCAAGACACCTCCGCCGTGTGGCGTAATCGACGCCGATGCAAAAACGGGCGAAAACCTTGCGATCGGCGTGCCAGACGAGGTCGGCGTTTCAAAGACTTGCCAGCCAGTCGCATCGGTGAAGCGAAGGAATACCGGATGCGGATCCTCGACCCCGGTCGAGGTCGGTGCTGCGAAGTCGAGCTGTCGCGAACCCACACGCGGTTCCGGCGTCGACGCAGGAAGATTCTGAAATGCCCAAGCCTCACCGGGCTCACCCGCAGCTGCGGCGCCCATCAACCAGACGTCTTCACCGGCGAAGTCGCCGATGCTCGCCGCCGGTCCGAGAATCGGAACCGGCCTGGTGCCAGTAGTGCTGCCGGCGCCGACACCGGTGCCGGCAATGACAAGCGCGGCGATTGTCGCCGCAATCAGCACGCTGCCGGCCAGTCTGACTCGCGGCGACGCCAGTGAGTGGCCTACCCGGCTCATCGCTTGCAGACCTGGGGCATGGCCTGACGCGCACAGGCCGCCGAGATCTCGGTCGTCTTATCTACACCGCCAGCGGGGACGGTCACCGTCTCGTCATCGTCAACCTGCTGCTCCCCCGGTTCGGTCACCTTCATCGAAAGCCGCGTCGGCCAACGCTTGACATTGAGCCGAAGCTTGACGCTGTGCTTTCCTGGCTTAAGCAGCCGCGTTTTGGCGGACGCGACGACACGACCCTTGCGGCGGGCGACCACGCGCAGCCGCGCCGGTCGGATGACGCGAAACTTCAAGATGAGCACACGACCTTTGAGCTTGCTCCGCACTGACCGGACTGCTGGCTTGAGCGGTTTGCCGGGGGGTGCCGCGAGGCCCTGATCGGCTGCGTCCGGTGGCGGCGCAAACAGCAACGAGTCGTCGACCGGCGGCGAGTCGCTGATCGCCTGTTCCGCCACCTCGTTGGGCCGGAAGGTGACAGTGGTTGTCATCGCCGGATTGATGTCGATCGGCAGCGCAGCGGCGGCCGGATCGCGAAAGCGATAGAGCGCGCCCGCCAGCGTGGCAAGCCAGCAGTCGTCAACCGCGGCGCACTCGACGCGCGACGCACTGCCGTCGAAGCCGACGTCAGACACCGTCACCGAGCCGGAGGTGTCGATCATCGCGACCGTCGCCGAGCCGAACGTAGATTCGGCCCCATCGACCATGACGGTGGCCAGAGCGCGGTTGGTGCCCGGGATTCCAGCGACGTCGGAGAGAGTGGTGTCTACTCCGAACATCCCGGCCGGCATCGTGATTTCGGTCCAGTCACCCGTGCCATTGCGAAATGCCACTAGCGGTCCGCGGTTTGCCGGGTCGCCGGCCGTCACATCCGGTCCCGATGCCGCGCCGCCGCCAACGGCCCAGCTGATCTTCGCGGCTCCCGGTCCGTCAACCACGTCGAGCGCCAGCAGTTCGGCGGTATCGCCAGTTAGTCCAGGGACCGGGGTCGGCTCAAAGTCAACTGGACTGAACGCGCTCGGTTCGGCGTCGAGCGCCGGATCGATCTGCTGCAGCAATCGCAACGGTGGAGGCGTTCCCAGAGTTTCATCTGGCGGCGCGCCGGGTCGCGGTCCGGCCAGGCTGGACTCGACGAAACGATCACCGTCGAAAATGATGTCTGAGACTCCGCGCTTGGCCGGCGCGTACACGGTCTTCAGGCTCGTGCCGTTCCAGTGGAGGTGGAACGAGCCGGCCCGGGTCCCGTCGCTGGTGCGATCTGCTTCGCCGGCGAACCAACAATCCGACGGAGTCGCACAAGCGCCGCTGGTCATCAGGTGAAACGGGTCGGTCGAAACATCGAGCGCCCCTCGAATCGTGCTGTATGAACCGACCACCTGACCGTCCTTGAAGTGACACAAGGCTATGCCGGCGATTTTCTGGTACGGCGGACTCGGCGTTGTAATCGTCCAGAACTCGGTCGGTCCAGCCCAGACCACGCCGCCGTAGATCGGATCGGTCGACCTGCCGCAGACCGTCGCGTACTGACGCCAAGACGCGCCGTTGAACACAAACAGTCCGTTGGCAAAGTTCGCGTTTCCCTGTGACGCAAACAGGCAACGGTTCGCCGACCAGCACTTGATCTCCGACGGAGCGCCTAGCGGAGTCTCGAAGGTGCCGACCTTCGGTAACGGAAAGCGTTCCCAGCTAGGCGCGCCGTGCGCGAATGCCGGTGCCGCAAACGAAACAGCGATCGCGACGAGAGGGATCAGCCATCGTGTACTAAACAGTTTCGCCATGCGACTGACGACCGGGCTTTCCTTGTGACGCGCGGGCAGTGACAGGCAGTTCGTCAATCGACATCGACTGGACGGTTGAAAGCACGGCATCGAGTGCGATACCGGCAAGCGTCTCGTGTTCGACCAGTGCGGATGCCACCTCGGTGACCGAGTCCCAGTTGTGCCGCAAGATCATGTTTGCGCGCTCTTCGGCGTCGCTGGCGAGGCGCTCAACTTCGCGGTCGATCAGGTCGAGCGTTGCCGGGCCCACTGACCCGAGCTCCTGCAACGAGGCACCGAGGAAGACCTCGCTCGATTGCTCGCCGACAGTCATCGGCCCAAGCGCGTCGGACATGCCAAACGAAGTCACCATCCTGCGTGCAAGTTGCGTGGCGGCGTGGAGGTCTTCGCCGACCCCCGATGAGATGTGACCAAATGCAATGCGCTCACCGGCGACACCGGCCATCAGCAAGCAAAGCTGGCGGTGCAGGTCAGGCTCTTGCATGACGAACTGGTCCTTATCGGTGAGCATCTCCGCGGCCGTGCCCATCTGACGTCCGCGCGAGACGATCGAAACTTTTTGCGCCGCGATCGTCGCGCCGGTAGCGCGTGTGACCACTGCATGCGCCGCCTCGTGAATCGCCACAACCCAACGCTCATGGTCAGTCATCAGATGATGTGTTTTGCTCGCCGGCCCGGCGACGACGCGATCGATCGCCTCAATCAAGGTCCCCTGCGTGATCTCGGGCAGACCGTGTCGCACCGTCAGCAGCGAAGACTCGTTGATGACGTTGGCGAGCTCCGCGCCGGAGAAACCGGGCGTCAGCCGCGCGATGTCCTCGAGGCTGACGTCGGTCGCGAACGGTTTGCTGCGAGCGTGCAGCTCCAAGATCTCCTGCCGTCCGTGAACGTCGGGCACGTCGATCGTGATCTGACGGTCGAAGCGGCCTGGGCGCAGCAGCGCCGGGTCGAGAATGTCAGGACGGTTTGTCGCTCCCATCACGACCAACCCGAGGCCGCCGTCGAAGCCGTCCATCTCAACGAGCATCTGGTTGAGCGTCTGTTCACGCTCATCGTTGCCCTGGCCGATGCCCGCGCCACGCTTACGTCCCGCGGCATCAAGTTCGTCGATGAAGATGATCGCCGGGGCGGCCTTACGCGCCTTGCGGAAAAGGTCGCGGACTCGTGCCGCACCGACACCCACCAGCGACTCGACGAAGTCAGAACCGGAGAGCGAGAAGAAGGTCGCGTCGGCCTCGCCTGCGGTGGCCTTTGCCAGCAGCGTCTTACCGGTTCCCGGTGGGCCGACCAGCAACACACCGCGCGGCGGGCTTGCGCCCACGCGCTCGTACTTACCGGGGTCGGCGAGGAAGTCGCGAATCTCGCGCAACTCAGTCGTCGCCTCACC
>JBASTN010000144.1:0-3030 GCA_049274915.1 Solirubrobacterales bacterium | reverse complement strand
GGCGACGGCCGGCGGCGATGTGAAATTGCGTGTGTTTGCGTGCATGATGCTGACGCTAGGCGATCGTGCCATCGGTTTCCGGCGGAAATCAGACCGCAATGTCATCGCGTCCGAAAACCGCTAGAACATCGCTGGCCTTCCTGCGACGATGCATCTCGTGATCGAGGACTTTGAACGCTGTTATCGCTTCATGGGCAGTCGCGACCCACGTTACGACGGCTTCTTCGTCGTCGGTGTGCTGTCGACCGGTATCTACTGCCGGCCGAGCTGTCCGGCGCGAATGCCGATGCGCAAGAACGTGCGGCTGTTCGCGACCGTCGCTGCCGCTCAGGCCGCGGGCCTGCGTGCCTGCAAACGTTGTGATCCCGACGCCGCGCCGGGGTCACCTGCCTGGAACCGGCGTGCCGATATTGCCGGTCGGGCAGTGCGCATGATCGCCGACGGAGTCGTGGATCGAGACGGCGTCGGCGGGCTGGCGAGGCGCCTGCACTTCAGTGAGAGGCAGCTACATCGGGTGCTCGTCGCGGAGCTCGGCGCAGGACCGGTCGCACTTGCCCGCGCACAACGAGCACAGACCGCTCGCACGTTGATTGAGTCGACTGGACTGCGCTTCATTGAGGTCGCGACCGCGGCTGGTTTTGGCAGCGTGCGCCAGTTCAACGACACGATCCGTGCCATCTACGGACGGACACCTCGCGAGCTCCGCGACCGGGTTCGTCGTCGCGGGGCCGCACCGTCGCCGGGATCGATCGAGTTGCGACTGCCCTATCGCGGGTTGCTAGCCGGCGATGCGTTGCTGAGTTTCCTTGAAAATCGGGCGATCGCCGGTGTTGAGGAGGTCGACGGACGAACCTATCGCCGCACGCTCGCGTTGGAGCACGGCACTGGCATTGTCGAATTGACGCCCGGCGATGGCGCGATCGGCTGCTCACTCACACTCGAAGATCTGCGCGACCTAACCGCGGCGGTTGCTCGCTGTCGGCATCTACTAGACCTGGACGCCGACCCAAACTCGATTGCCGAACAGCTCGGTGGTGACCCGGTGATCGGAACGCTTGTCCGGCGCGCGCCGGGTCTGCGTGTGCCGCGTTGCATCGATGGGTTCGAAATCCTCGTCAGGGCGATACTCACGCAGCAGGTCTCGGTGCGTGGTGCACGCACAGCGATTGGTCGCTTGGCGGAGCGCTATGGCAAGCCGTTACCCGCCGTCGACGGCGGACTGACACACCTTTTCCCAACACCGGAGGCAATCGCAAACGCTGACCCAAGCGACCTACGCATGCCGGGCACCCGTGCCGCCGCGCTGAAAACCGCGGCGCGGATGGTCGCCGAGGGCGATATCACCCTCAACGCCGGTGCCGATGCCCGCGAATCAGCGGCGGCGCTTGGTGCGATCAAGGGGATCGGCCCCTGGACCACATCGTATGTTGCGATGAGGGCGTTGGGCGACCCAGACGCCTTTTTGCCGTCGGACCTCGGTGTGCGGCGTGGCCTGGCCAGCCTTGGCCATGACGTGTCGCCGGTCGAAGCGACTGCCCTGGCAGAGAGCTGGCGCCCGTGGCGCTCGTACGCAACGATCTACCTCTGGGAGACCACGACTCTCGTCAGCCAGTGGTGCACTGCCGCTCCTCATGGGATCACGTCCGATGGGGAAGCGTGCCGCGCGAAAACACGAGCCGATCGGTCCGGACTCGGTCCAGATCGAGGATGTTGACCTGCCCGTCGCCTGCGACAACATGGTGTTGATCGACGTGCACCGCGCCGGCGTTGCCTTTCCGGACTTGCTGGTGTCGCGCGGCGACTACCAAGTCAAGCCCGACTCACCGTTCACGCTTGGGTCGGAGAGGACGGGAGTTGTGCGCGAGGCTCCAGCCGACAGCGGCTTCAAGGTTGTTCAACGCGTTGCCGGCGCGTAGCGTTCGTGTGAGCCGCGGTTGGTGTGAATGAAGATCCAGCCGACGTGTGTATATCGTCCGCACGTTGACATCCCGTCACAGGGGATCAAGCACTGGCCGCGACGCTCAACTGCGCCATCCCGATCCCGCTCGAGAACAGCCAGAGATACACGTGGAAGGCCCCGGCCTCCGCCGTCACTTAAAGTCGGCGCGCAGGAAGCGGATCACGCCGGGCACCGCGATCGCGGCGATCCAGGCGAAGGCGATCAGCAGCGCGGGAGCGAGGCCGTTGGTCGGTTCGGCGGTGTTGTTGGAGAACGTTATGTCGATATCGGCGAGCGCCACGCTGATCGTGTAGTCGCGAATCGCCTCCCAGATGCCGAGCACGCCGTCGACGACGAACAGCAGCGCGAAGGCCGCGACCAGTCCGCCGACAAAGCTGCGGAAGAAGAGCGTCACCGCGCCCGCGATCAAGGCGACCAGGGTCGCTTGAATCATCAGCGACGGAATCAGGTCGAGCGAGTCGCCCCAGGCGAGTTCGATCGATCGTGACGACGAGATCCATTGCGAGAGCGCCGCGCCGAAGGCGGCGGACACCGCCGAAAAACCGGCCGTCGCAAGCACCGTCACCAAGCCCTTGTTCGCCAGGACGACCCACCGCCGAGGCTCGGTGGCGAGTGTCCGGCGCAGCGTTCCTTGAGCAAAGTCGAGGCCGAACATCCAGGCGCCGAAAACCAGCGCGCCGATCATCGTGGCGACAGTTGCGGTCGCGCGTGGACCCTCGCGATACACCTCGGGGTCACTCGGGCTTGTCACGACCACGATCAGCGTGACGAGCGCGGTCAGTCCGAGGCAGACGGCGGCGATCATCTTGGGCGTGGGCAGCGAGCGCAGCTTCAGTAGCTCGGACGCGAAGTTCATTTGCCGCTCGCCGCCGCGTCGCCCGAGGCTCCGCCGGTCATGTTCAGGAATGCGGCCTCGAGGTCGACCTCCTGCGGCCGCAGTTCATCGAGGTGGATCCCCGACTCCGCCAGCGCCCGCGAAATCTGTGATCCGCCGCGAATCTCGCCGGTGATCAGCATCAGACCGCTCGGGTCGATCGCCACGGTGAATCCGAGTTGCTGAAGCACGCCGG
>JBASTN010000143.1:0-1928 GCA_049274915.1 Solirubrobacterales bacterium | reverse complement strand
TCACTTACCTGCCGTTCGGCAGTGGCGTGCGTCGGTGTGTCGGCGACCGCATGGCGATGATGCAGATCCGCGAGCTGCTTAGTGCCTGGCTTTCTCGCGTCGAGTTCGAGACGATCGCCAGCAAGCCGGCGAAGGTCCGGCGGCGTGCAGTTCAGTACGTGCCCCATGACGGTGTGCTCGTCGCAATCGAGCACGTACACGACGCTTGCGATACTCAGGGTTGTGCTGTCCGAACTGGAATGGAAGCGAACCACGGTGCGTCGAGAGACGCAGTGCAGTCGCTGCTCGAAAACACTGCTGGCCGGACAGGCGTCGGTTCGAGTTGAGCGAGCGAACGTCTGTCTCGGTTGCTGGGACGCGGTGCGAGCCGATCCGAACCGGCCGGTCGGCGAACTCCTGCGCGACTTCGGCATTGCTCGCTCCGGCGTTGCCAACAACCGCGCCGTAAGCCGCGGCAGTGGTCGCCCGCGCCGCCCGTCGGCACCGCGGGCCGCCGCGACAGTGCTCGACGGCGCGTTGATTGTCGGATCCGAGTTGGACCGCCGCGCGGAGGGATCTGCCGCTCGCGTGCTGCACGGCCGCGTCGTTGCCGATACCGAGATCGATCACCTCTTCGTCGCCCGGTCCGGGGTGACAGTGATCGACGTGAAGAACTTCAACTACGCCGTCGAGATCGAACAGCTGGTCGGCTGGGCGTCGGACTCGAGCCCGCCGAATCTGTTGATCAACGGCCAGAGTCGCCGCGATCTGATCGACTCCGCAGTAGTGCTGCGCGAGGCAGTCGCGCCGATCGCCGCCGCCGCGATCTCGTCGGTAGACGTTCCGGTGCACTCCGCCTTGTCCTTCGTCGCCGTGGCCGGCGTTGACCGCACGGCGTTTCGTGAGATCCGCGGGGTGTACGTCGAGACGCCGGAGAAGCTCGCCGAGCACTTGTTGCGGCGCGGTCCGCTGCTCGACGACGAGATCGCGAAGGTCGCCGACTACCTCGACGAGGCGCTGCCGCGCCGTTAGGCCAGTGCGACCATCTCGAGGTCGCCGTCTTGCCAGTGACTGAAGTCCGCTTCCGGCAACACGAGTGAGAAATCCGGCGCCAGCGTGTCGATGAACTCGGTGTCGTGGCTGACGGCGATGATCGTGCCTGCCCACGAGTTAAGCGCCTCTGCGACGTAGTCGCGCGATGCCGGGTCGAGGTTGTTGGTCGGCTCGTCGAGCAACAGCACGTTGTGGCGACCGGCGACCAGTTTCGCGAGTGCGAGTTTGGTCTTCTCGCCACCGGACAGGGTCAGGACGTTTTGGTAGACGGTGTCGCCCGACAGCTGGAACTTCGCCAGCAGGCTGCGCGTATCTGGGTCGGAGAAGCCGCTGAGGTCCTTGCGGGCGTTTTCGATCACGGTCTCGTCGGCATCGAGCTCGCCGTGCTCCTGGTCGTAGTAGCCGACTGAAACGCCGACGCCGTACTCAACGCTGCCGAGCGTCGGCTCAGTCAGCTTTGCGATCAGCCGCAGCAGCGTCGACTTACCGGCACCGTTGAAGCCGATCAGGCACATCCGTTGGCCGCGATCGAGCGTGAACGACAGGTCGCTGAAGACATCGTTCTCTTCGTATGACTTGGCAAGATTTTCGACCATCAGCACGGTGCGATGGCAACTCGGTGGGTCGGGAAACTTGTAGCTCGCCTCGCGTCGGCGCGTAATCGAACTCGGCGCTTCCTCGCGTAGTCGCTCGACGCGCTGGTCGAGTGCCTTGGCGGCGCGGGCTCGTTTGGCGCTCTGGCCGCGCATCTTGTCGGCGAGCGTCTTCATCCTGCGCACCTCGGCCTCGCGGTGGGCATCCATCTTCTCGCGTCGGACCTCGTCGGCGTCGCGTGAGCGCAGGTACTGCGAGTAGGTGCCCTTGTACTCGAATGTTCGGCCCTCGTCGAGGTGGAC
>JBASTN010000142.1:0-14336 GCA_049274915.1 Solirubrobacterales bacterium | reverse complement strand
GCGGGCTCGCCGACTGCGCCATCGCCGTCGGTTTCGAAAAGATGGAGAAGGGCTCGCTCGGGGCGAAGTTCCTCGACCGCACCAATCCGATGGACAAGCACGTGATGACGATGATCGAGGGTCGCGGCAGCTGGGAGGAGTCCCCGCCGGCACCGCAGATGTTCGGCAACGCCGGCCGTGAACACATGGAGAAGTACGGCTCTAAGCCCGAGCACTACGCATGGATCGGCTGGAAGAACCACAAGCACTCGGTCAACAACCCGTACGCCCAGTTCCAGGATGAGTACACCCTCGATGAGATCAAAGAGGCCAAGGAGATCCACACGCCGCTGACCAAGCTGCAGTGCTCACCGACCTCCGATGGCTCGGGCGTCGTGTTGGTCGCATCCGAGGAGTTCGTCGACAGTCACAACCTCTGGGATCGCGCCGTCGAAATCGCCGGTCAGTCGATGGTCACCGACATGGAATCGACCTTCGACGATAAGTCATCGATCAAGATTGTCGGCTTCGACATGTCAAAGAAGGCGGCCGAAGAAGCCCTCGCCGAGGCCGAGCTGACGATCGACGACGTCGACGTCATTGAGCTGCACGACTGCTTCAGTGCCAACGAACTGATCACTTACGAGGCACTCGGCATGGCCGAGGAAGGTCACGGTCACGACCTCGTCGAGGCTGAAGACACCACTTACGGCGGCCGCTGGGTCGTCAACCCCTCCGGTGGACTGATCAGCAAGGGACATCCGCTCGGCGCGACCGGCCTGGCCCAGTGCTCCGAGCTGACCTGGCAGATTCGCGGCGACGCAGACAAGCGTCAAGTCGAAGGCGCGAAGGTCGGTTTGCAGCACAACATCGGCCTCGGCGGCGCGGCCGTCGTGACGGTCTACAAGCCCGCGGTCAAGTCCGCTGTCCCGGCCTAAGTCATGCCAGTCAAGTTCACGCCCGAGCAAGACGCCTTCGTCGAGGCGCTTCGCGACTTCGCGTCGCGCGAGTGCGGCACGCACGAGCAGCGCGCACAGCTGACCAAGGACTACACCGACCCGACCAATCTCGAGATCGTCAAGAAGATGGCCGACCTCGGGTGGCTTGGCGTCGCCGTGCCGGAGGAGTACGGCGGCAGCGGCGGGGGAGTGGTCGATCTGTGTCTGCTGCTCGAGAACATCTCGCTCGGCCGCATTCCTGCGGCCGGCTTCGGCACGACCGCGATCGTCGCCGGCGCCTACGAACGCTTCGGCACACCCGAGCAGAAGGAAAAGATGCTCGGCGGAATCGCTGCCGGCAACGTCGAGGCGATCGTGATGAGCGAGCCCGGCGCGGGCTCGGACGTCAGCGCCCTGACCTGCAAGGCCGAAAAGGTCGACGGCGGCTACAAGCTGACGGGTCAGAAGACCTGGTGCTCAAACGCTCAGATCGCATCGAATATCCTCGTCGTTGCTCGCACGGATTCGAGCGGGTCGCGCCACGAAGGCGTCTCACTGCTGTCGGTTCCAGCCGGTACGCCAGGGATGGAGATCTCCCCGATCCCGACCCTCGCCGGCCCGCACGAAGTCAACGACGTCTTCTTCACCGACTGTTTCATCCCCGATGAATCACTACTCGGCGTAGAAGGCAACGGATGGATCCAGCTGATGACCGGCCTCAACGCCGAACGCATGATCGTCGCTGCGCTGTACCTCGGGATCGCGCAGCGCGCCTTCGACGACACGCTCTCCTATGTCAAGGAACGCAAGCAGTTCGGCAAACCGATCGGCTCGTTCCAGTCGCTCAAGCACCGCATCGCCGACATGGCAACCGAGCTCGAATGCCTGCGCTTGCTTGTTTACGACATCGCCGCCGCGATCGACGAAGACCCGGACCGCGTGTTCGCAAAGGAAGCCTCGATGGCCAAGCTGAAAGCCACCGAGCTGGCCAAGCACATCGCCCTCGAAGGCATGCAGATGATGGGCGGTTACGGCTACGCGCTCGAGTACGACATGGAGAAGCACGTCCGCATCGCCCTAGTCGGCACGATCTTCGCCGGCACCTCAGAGATCCAGCGCGAGATCATCGGCGCGACACTCGGGCTGTAACGCGCTCCGCGTGCAGGACGGTCCGACCCCGGCATGACATCGTGCCGACGTGACGTCAGCGTGACGATGCTGTCACACCATGCCGGTGCAATGCCGGTGCACTGCCGGTGCCAGCCGCGCGACCGTTGTCTGCCTGCCGCCCAGAAGACCTCGGTTCGCGGACATAGAACATTCCACATCCGATCAGATGTACATCAGATCGGATGTGGAATGTCATATGCGTGCGGACGCGCACTCCGCAACCCACCCAGACAGAGGATTCGGGACCACGCCGTGCCATGCCTCGCGCCGTCCTCTACGATCCAGCGCGATGAAAGTCACGCTTCCTGATGGGAAAGAACTAGAGCTCCAGGAGGGCGCGACCGGGGGAGATGCGGCGCTCGCGATCGGCGAGGGTCTGGCCCGCGCCGCCCTCGCGATCAGCGTTGACGGCGAGCTGCGCGATCTCGCGCGGCCGCTACCCGATGGCGCGCAGGTCAGCATCATCACGGGCAAGTCGCCCGAGGCGCTCGAGCTCGTCAGGCATGACACCGCACACGTTCTCGCCGCCGCCGTAATGGACCTCTACCCAGGCGTCAAGATCAGCATCGGCCCGGCGATCGACAACGGCTTCTACTACGACTTCGAGTTCCCGGAAGGTGCCGAAGTCAGCGATGCCGACTTCCCGCGGATCGAAGCCGAGATGAAGAAGCACATCAAGGCCAAGGAATCCTTCGAGCGGCAGGACATCTCCGTCGCCGACGCGATCGTCAAGTTCAAGGCCGAAAACCAGGACTACAAAGTCGAACTGATCGAAGACCTGATTAAGAACGAAGGCGCAGAGACCGTCAGCCTCTATACCAACGGCCCGTTTACCGACCTTTGCCGCGGCCCGCACGCACCCGATACCGGCAAGGTCAAGGCATTCAAGCTCACCTCGATCGCCGGCGCTTATTGGCGCGGCGACGCCAATCGTCAGATGCTCACGCGCATCTATGGAACCGCATTCCTTTCCAAGGAAGAGCTGCAGCACCACCTGGAGATGATCGAGGAGGCCAAGAAGCGCGACCACCGCCGGCTCGGCAAGCAGCTCGACCTCTTCCACTTCAGCGAGATCTCACCGGGCTCGCCGTTCTGGCATCCCAATGGCATGAAGATCTGGACCTCGCTCGCCGAGCTGTGGTCCGAAGAAAATGCCAAGCGTGGTTACAACCGTGTCAAGACGCCGATCCTGCTCGATGTCGACCTCTGGAAAATCAGCGGCCACTGGGACAAGTACCGCGACAACATGTATTTCACCGATGTCGAGGATCGCCCGATGGGCATCAAGCCGATGAACTGCCCGGCGCATATTCAGATTTACAAGAACGAGCGACGCAGTTACCGCGACCTGCCGATCCGGTACTCCGAAGACGGGCTTGTCCACCGGCATGAACCTTCAGGCACGCTGCACGGCCTGATGCGTGTCCGCCACATCACCCAAGACGATGCGCACATCTTTTGCACCGAGGAACAGATCCAAGATGAAGTGATCGCCTGCCTGCGCTTCGGCTTCCACATCTACGAGATCTTTGGCTTCGACCCCAAGCTCGAACTCTCGACGCGTCCCGAGCAACGCGTCGGCGACGACGCCACCTGGGACCGCGCCGAGGCCGCGCTGCGAAACGCGCTCGACGCGGAGGGTCTTGAGTACGAGGTCAACGAAGGCGACGGCGCTTTCTACGGTCCGAAGATCGACCTGCACATGACTGACTCACTCGGTCGCTCCTGGCAGCTGGGCACCGTTCAGCTTGACTTCTCGATGCCCGAGCGCTTCGAGCTCGCCTACACCGGCGCCGACAACGACGAACAGCGCCCGGTCATGATCCATCGCGCGCTCTTCGGCAGCTTTGAGCGCTTCATCGGCATTCTGATCGAGCACTACGGCGGGGAGTTTCCGCTCTGGCTGGCGCCCGTGCAGGCGAAGATCATCCCGGTCTCGGATCAGTTCATCGACTATGCCCGCACCGTCGCCCAGCGAATGATCGAAGTAGGTCTGCGTCCGGACATCGACGAGCGCACCGAGTCGGTCGGCAAGAAGATCCGCGACGCCGAGCTCTCGAAGGCGCCGTACATGTTCGTCGTCGGTGCAGACGAGCGCGATGGCAACACCGTTTCGGTGCGTAAGCGCCACAACGCCGAGGGTGTCGAAAGCAAGATCGCGCTCGACACCGTGATCGCGACGTTGATCGAAGAAGTCAGCCAGCGCAAGCGCCCGGACACTCCGTGATGGACGCTTCGCTCGCTCTCGGGTATCCTGCTGAGTGTTGACTTTCGGACTACAGACATTTTCGCCCACGGCGCACGCCCCAACTTGCTCGCCGCGACTGTTTCGGTCAGGCACTAGCTAGTGGCTCTTCCGCGTAGGTTCGACCGTCGTCCCCCGGAACGGGACACGACCCGTGTCAACGAAAGAATCCGTGTCAAGGAAGTTCGCTTGATCGGAGACGACGGTGCGCAGATCGGCGTCGTCGAGATCAACGAGGCGCTCAAGTACGCCCAGGAACGCGACCTCGATCTCGTCGAAGTTGCTCCCGAGGCGCGCCCGCCGGTCTGCCGTGTGCTCGATTACTCGAAATACAAGTACGAGCAGGCCCAAAAGGCCAAGGCCAGCCGCAAGCACCAGCAGCAGATCACGATCCGCGAGATCAAGCTTCGACCGAAGATCGCGACGCACGACTACGACACCAAGAAGGGTCACGTCGTCCGCTTTCTCAAGCACGCCGACAAGGTCAAGGTCACAATCATGTTCCGTGGCCGCGAGCGCGAGCATCCAGAGCGCGGTCGCGACCTGTTGATGAAGATGGCCGAAGAGGTCAGCGAGCTTGGTCAGATTGAACAGACACCTTTGCTCGAAGGCCGCAACATGACGATGGTCCTCGGCCCGACCAAAGAGGCGCTTCAGGCCCACGCCGACGAGCTGCACACTCAGGAAGAAGCCGCTAAAGAGGCCCGCCGCCGCCGCAAGTCCGAAGAGGCTCTTGCCCACCAGCAGCGCGTCGATGAAGCCAAGGCTGCCGCTGAGGCCGAGAAGAACGGCACAGAAACAGCCTCTGTGCAGGCAGAATCGCCAGCCGCGTCGCCAGCCGCGTCGCCAGCCCAGCCGCCCGCTAGCTGAAATCTCGCTGTCACGGCCGCCGCAGACAGCCCGACCGCGTCTGCTTTAATTCCCTGTAGTCATGCCGAAGCAAAAGACACACAGCGGCGCAAAAAAGCGCTTTTCGACGACCGGAACCGGCAAGGTCCGCGGCCGTCACGGTATGTCCTCGCACAACCTCGAGCACAAGTCGGCCAAGCGCAAGCGTGACTTCGCGCGTCCGATCACGATGCACCCGGACACCGCTCCGCGCATCAAAAAGCTCCTCGGCCAATAGCCGAGCGAGTGCCTAGTAAAGCCCTGCCTAGTAAAGCCCTGCATCACACTATTCCAGAGGTATCTTCGTCTAATGACCCGCTCAACTAACGCAGTCGCATCACGCCGTCGCCGCAAGGCAGTGCTCGCGCGCGCCAAGGGTTATCGCGGAGAAAAGAACTCCAGTTACCGTCGCGCCAAGGAGCAGTTGCTCAAGAGCGACAGCTACGCGTACCGCGACCGCCGCAACAAGAAGCGTGACTTCCGCCGCCTCTGGATCACCCGCATCAACGCCGCCGCGCGCCAAGAGGGTCTCAGCTACTCACAGCTGATGCACGGCCTCAAGCTCGCCGGCATCGAAGTCGACCGCAAGATGCTTGCCGACATCGCGGTCCGCGACGCAGACGCTTTCCGACGCTTTACCGACGCCGCCCGCGAGGCGGTCGCTTGAGCTGCTGACTTTCGGCAACTCGACGGCTGACTCTTCCGGGCGCTCCTCACAGGGCGCCTTTTTTGTTGTCTAGATGACATGAAGTAAGAAACGAAACGATGATCACCTCACACCAAAACGAACAGATCAAGACCTTGCGTAAGCTGCAGCAGAAGCGCAATCGCGAGCGGCTGGGATTCTTCGCTGCCGAGGGCGAGGATCTGGTCAACGCTGCGCTGAGCGCGGGGTGGGAGCCGGAGACGATCTTCTGTACCGAGCTTGCGCCGGAAGAGTTTCTCGGCCACGAAGCGACCGAGGTGGTTCAGATCGACGTGCTCGACGCGGCGGTCTCGCTGGGATCGGGCACGCGGGTTGTCGGCGTGTTCGGCCACCGGTGGTCAGATCCCGGTGATGCAGACCTGTCGGTTTATCTGGACGGCGTCGCAGACCCGGGCAACATCGGCACGATCCTGCGCAGCGCGCTCGCATTTTCAGATGGCCCGGCGATCCTCGGGCCTGGATGCGCCGACCCGTTCTCACCGAAGGCGGTACGGGCAAGCATGGGGGCGTTGTTTACACGTCCGCCGGCGCGCGCTGATCTATCCGAACTGACGGCGACGAAGATCGCGCTCGACGGCGACGCGCCGAAGACGCTCCGCGAGCTTCAGACCAGCGGCCCGGCAATCATCTGTATCGGTGCCGAACGCGATGGCCTCTCCGCCGCCGCGTTCGCCGGCGCTGATCTGCGCGCTCGCATCCCGATGCGCCAGGGCGGGCCAGACTCACTCAACGCCGCGATCGCCACCAGCATCGCGCTCTATGAGCTCGCAGGAGAAGTGCAAACGACCGTGCACGCTCAACGGCAGTCCAGCCCCGTAACCGGAGTTCAACCGCCAGCTGAGAAATAGAGCCGGAGACAAAACTTTGTCAGAGACAGTAGGAAAAATTCAGACGATCGAGGCGGAGGCGAGCTCCGCGATCGGTTCGGCCGCGACGCTGGCCGAGCTCGAGGATGTGCGCGTGCGCTTCCTCGGGCGCAAGGCCGAGCTCAACGACATTCTCAAATCGATCGCCACGCTGCCACCAGAGGACAAGGGTCCGGTCGGCAAGGCGGGCAATCAAACCCGCGGTCGGCTGGAGTCGCTGCTGCGCGACCGACAGGAGTCGCTCGAGACCAGCGCGCTCTCGACGCTGCTCGAGCAGGACCGGATTGACGTGACTTTGCCAGGCTCGCCCGCGATCGGTGGTGGGTCGCTGCACCCGATCACAGCCACCCGCCGCGAGATCGAAGATGTCTTCATCGGCATGGGTTACAAAGTCGCCGAAGGCCCCGAGGTCGAACGGGTTCATTACAACTTCGACGCGCTCAACCACTCACCCAATCATCCCGCGCGCGAGTGGACCGACACCTTCTACGTCGACGACGATCTACTCCTGCGCACGCACACTTCGCCCGTGCAGATCCGGGTGATGGAGCAGCAGCCGCCGCCCGTCTACGTGATCGTGCCCGGCAAGGTCTATCGCCGCGACAACGACGCGACGCACACGCCGATGTTTCACCAGATCGAGGGCCTGGCCGTCGACGAAGACGTCACGCTTGGCGACCTGCGCGGCACGCTGCTCGAGTTCGCCCGCGCGATCTTCGGTGAAGACCGCGACGTGCGGCTGCGCCCTCACTTCTTCCCGTTCACCGAGCCGTCGGTCGAGATCGATGTGTCCTGCTTCAAATGCAAGGGCAGCGGCAGTCTGCGTGATGGTTCGCGCTGCAACCTCTGCAAGGGGATCGGTTGGATCGAGATCCTTGGCGCGGGCATGGTCGACCCGAACGTCTTTGGCTACGTGAGCGAGTCGGGCTACGACCCGGACAAGTTGCAGGGCTTCGCCTTCGGAATGGGCGTCGAACGGATCGCTTTCCTCAAACACGGTGTACCGGATCTGCGGTTGTTCTACGAGAACGACCTGCGTTTCCTTGGCCAGTTCGGACGGGGGATCGTCTGATGCGCGTTCCGATGACATGGCTTAGCGAGTACTGCGACCCCGGAATGTCGGCGGCCGAACTCGCTGACCGGCTGGCGATGACCGGCACCGAGGTCGAACGAGTCGTGCGCCACGGCGCGCCGGCGAACGAGAACTTTGTGATCGGTCACGTGCTGACGGCGGAACAACACCCCGACGCCGATCGCCTGAAGGTTTGCACGGTTGACGTGGGCGAGAGTGAGCCTGCGACGATTGTCTGCGGTGCTCCGAATGTCGACGCCGGCCAGACGGTTGCCGTCGCGCGGCCCGGCGCGATCATGCCCGGCGGCGACAAGCTGAAGAAGGCGAAGCTGCGCGGCGTCGAGAGCCACGGCATGATCCTCGCCGAGGACGAGCTCGAAATCGGCGGCGATCACGACGGGATCATGGTGCTCAATCAAGATGCTGCCTGGGCCAACAACGGGTTGCCCGCTCCCGGAACGCCTCTCGCCGCGGTGATCGCTCCCGGCGAAGACGTACTCGAACTCGAGATCACCCCGAACCGGCCGGACTGCCTGGGCGTGTACGGCGTCGCGCGTGAAGTCCACGCGATCACGGGCAACGAGCTAGGCCCGTTGCCGGTTGGCCCGGAGCCCGAGGGCGACGAGACCTTCGAGATCAGTGTTGAAAACCACGAACTTTGCCCGCGGTTCACGGCACGGATCTTTAGGGGAGTGAAGGTCGGTCCGTCGCCCTTGTGGCTCAAGCAGCGGCTGTCGGCCGCCGGCCAACGCCCGATCAACAATCTGGTCGACATCACCAACTACGTGATGCTGATGACCAGCCAGCCGATGCACGCCTTCGATCTCGACAAGATCCGCGGCGGCAAGCTGATGATTCGTAATGCGACCCCCGGGGAGAAGATCACAACTCTTGACGGCATCGAGCGCGAGCTCGACGAGCAGATGCTGCTCGTCTGCGACGGCGAAGGTCCGTCGGCGATTGCAGGCGTGATGGGTGGGGCCGTCTCTGAGGTATCCGACGACACGACCAACGTGTTGCTTGAGATCGCCACTTGGAATGGCCCGAACATTCATCGCACCAGCCAAAAGCTTGCGCTGCGCAGCGAGGCGAGTGGACGCTTTGAGAAGAGGTTGTCGCCGCTGCTGCCGCTCGAGGTACAAGAGATCGCGAGCGCTCTGATCGCGGAGTTGACCGGCGCGACGCTGGTTTCGCAGACGATTGACGTGGCAGGCGAGATCCCTGAGATCGAGGGGATTGACCTGCGGGCTGCGCGGCTGAGCGCGCTGCTCGGCAGCGAGATTCCGATCGGTCGCTGCAGCGAGATCCTGCAGCGGCTTGAGTTCGAGGTCCACGGCAGCGACGACGGGTTGACTGCAACGCCGCCGCACTATCGCGCCGCCGACGTCACTCGTGAGGCCGACCTGATCGAGGAGATCGCCCGCATCGAGGGCGTCGACAGCATTCCAGCAACGCTTCCAGCCGCGCGCTACGCGGTCGGTCGCCTGACGCCGTCGCAAAAACTCAAGCGCCGCGTCGAGGATTTGCTCGCCGACAACGGCTACCACGAGGCAATCACCTGGAGTTTCACGAGCCCGCAAGCGCTGGGCAAGTTGGCACCTGGGTCCGAACTTCCGGGCGGCCCGCCGCTGCCAATTGCCAACCCACTCAGCGAGGACATGTCCGTCATGCGCCCGCTGGTCTTACCTGGACTGCTCGAGGCGGCTCAGCACAACCAGGCGCGTGGTGCCGACGCAGTGCGGCTGTTTGAGATCGGTGCTGTCTACGGCGGCACGCCGAAAGAGCCGGTCGAACACACCGCAGTCGGACTGCTGCTCACCGGACCGGCGACAGACAGATCGTGGCGAGGCGAATCCGAGCCAGGCGATTTCTACACGCTTAAGGGCGTCGTCGAAGCGATCGCGACCGCCGCGAGCGCGCCGCTGACGTTCGCGCCGATCAGCGGATCCGGGCATCCGTATCTCAACCCAGGCCGGTCGGCGGCCATCTCGATCGGTGAGAACGAGCTCGGCTGGATCGGCGAACTGCACCCGCAGGTCGCCAAGCAGTTCGACCTCGCCACCGCCGTCGTCGCGGAGTTGCACCTTGGTGTGCTCGCCGACGCGCTGCCGCCAGCCGTCGAGTACCAACAGATTTCGAACTTCCCGCCGGCTCGGGAGGACATTGCCGTCGTCGTCGATGGTGGTCTGCCGGCGGAAGACGTTTTGACTGCAGTCAGCAAGGGCGGCGGCAAGCTGCTCGTCGACGCGCGCGTCTTCGATCTGTACGAAGGTGAGCAGGTAGGCGAGGGCAAGAAGTCGCTGGCGATCCGACTCACCTACTCGGCGCCCGACAGGACTCTCACCGAAGAAGAGGTCGGCGGCGCCCGCGCGTCGATCACTAAGCAGCTCGAATCGATCGGAGCGTCACTCCGTGCATAAGGTCGCAGTCATCGGAGCCGCCGGTTACGCCGGGGCACTCTGCGCCGACATCGTCTGGCGCCATCCCGAGCTCGAATTGACGGCCGTTACGGCACGTAGTGACGCCGGCTCGAAGCTCAACGCCGTGCACCCGCGCTACGACGTGCCGCTGACGCTCGAAGCGTTCGACGCGGCCGCGGTCGCCGAGCGCGCCGACGCAGCACTGATCGCCTACCCCCACGGCGCCTCGGCACCGGTCGCTGCGGAGCTGCTTGAACATGGTTTGAAGGTCGTCGACTTGTCGGCGGATTTCCGCTTGCCCCAGGCCGCTTACGAGGACTACTACCAACCGCATGGGTTCCCAGAGCTCCTGCCGGACGCCGTTTACGGCTTAACCGAGAAGCATCGCGACGAGATCGCCGGCGCGCGGCTGGTGGCGAACCCCGGCTGTTATCCGACTGCCTCGCTGCTCGCGCTCTACCCGATCGCCGACATGGCCGACGACGTGATCGTCGACGCCAAATCGGGAGTCTCCGGCGCGGGTCGGGGAGCTAACGACAAAACCCACTTTGTCAGCGTGGCTGAGAACTTCTCGCCTTACGGAGTCGAGAGCCATCGCCACCGCGCGGAGCTGGAGCTCGAACTGCCGATCGGGCGGATCACGTTCACGCCGCACTTGCTGCCGCTCGACCAGGGCCTGCTTGCGAGCTGCTACCTGCAGCCCAGCGACCCGATCTCTCAGAGCGAGCTATCTGATCTCTTCCAGAGCTACTACGCGGACGAGCCATTCGTGCGGGTCGTCGAGGCGCCGCCCGGCGTGCGCGACGTGCGCGACACCAACGCATGCGCGATCCACGCGACCGTCGAGCAGGCGACCGGCCGCGTGCTCGTCTTTAGCGCGATCGACAACCTTTGGAAGGGTGCGGCCGGTCAGGCGGTCCAGAATCTTAACTTGATGCTCGGTATTCCCGAGGCGACCGGGCTTGCCGGCGCGCGCGGGGTGGGAGTGCACGATGCAGCCCGCTGATCAACCGACTGAGTCTGCGGCCGCACCACCGCCGATGACAGAGGTCCCTTCACTGTTCGAGAGTCGCTGGCTGACGCTGCCTAACGCGTGCACCGAGCTAGATCCGACCACCCTGCCAGAAGGCTTCAGGGCCGCAGGCGTCGCCGCTGGCATCAAGCCCAGCGGCAAGCTCGACTTCGGCATGATCGTCTCCGACGGCGCCGAGACCTCTTCGGCTGCCCGCTTCACGATTTCCAGTGCCCCGGCACCTCCGGTCGAGGTCTGTCGCACGCGGGTCGATCTCACTCGTACGCGTGCCGTGATCGTCAACAGCGGCAACGCCAACGCAGCGACCGGCCCGATCGGTCGTGACAACGCTTTCTACATGCAGGGCGCGGGCGCGATGGTCGCCGGTGTCGCCGAGTCTCAGGTCGCGGTTGCGTCAACCGGCGTGATCGGCCAGCAACTCGACACACGCGCGCTCTCGAAGGGCGCGACATCAATCTCGCGTGAACTCAGTCACGACGGAGCGCTCAACTTCGCCAACGCGATCATGACTACCGACCTCTGGCCGAAGATGGGTTCACTTTCGGTCGAGCTGTCGGGCGGCGTCGTGACGCTCAGCGCCCAGGCAAAGGGTGCCGGGATGATCGCGCCGCTGCACGCACCACCGACGCCGCACGCCACGTTGCTTTGTTTCATCCAGACCGATGCCGAGCTCGACGCTCAAACCGCCGACAGGCTGCTCGGTGGATCTGTCACCGACAGCTTTGATCGGGTGACTGTCGATGGACAGCTTTCGACCAATGACTCGGTTTTCTTCATGGCCGGGGGGGCGAGTGGCGTGAACGTCGCGCCCGGCTCTGAGGACGAGGCAACTCTGCAAGCAGCACTCGACACGCTCTTGCTCGGTTTGGCCATCTCGATCGTGCGCGATGGAGAAGGCGCCGATCGCATCGGCCGCATCACCGTCACCGGCGGCGACGTCGAACTCTGCGAAAAGACCGCCCGCGCAATCGGCGACTCCCCGCTCGTCAAGACCGCCCTCAACGGCGGCGACCCCAACTGGGGCCGGATCATGCAGGCAGCCGGTGCTGCGCTGGCGACCGGCAAGCCGGAAGCGATCGACATCGAGATTGAAGGCGTCAGCGTCGCCAGCTTCGGCATCCGCGACAACTTCGACCAGGAAGCTCTTGAGGCCGCCGTCACCGGAAAGGAAGTCGAGTACGCAGTGAAGATTCCCGGCGACGGAGCTAGCGCGACCGTCTACTTCAGCGACCTCGGCCACGCTTACGTAACCCTCAACGCGGAGTACACAACATGAGTCGCGATATCTCGACACTGCTTGAAGCCTTGCCCTACATCCGCGAGTTTCACGGCCGCACGATCGTCATCAAGTACGGCGGTGCCGCGATGATCGACGAGCAACTGCGCGAGCAGTTCGCCAAGGACGTCGTGCTGCTCAAGTACGTCGGCATGAATCCGGTGATCGTCCACGGCGGTGGCCGCGAGATCACCGAACACATGGAGCGCCTCGGGCTCGAGGTCAACTTCGTTGACGGACTGCGCGTAACCGATCAAGACACCGTCGACGTCGCGAAGATGGTGCTGATCGGCAAAGTCAACAAGGACATCGTTTCGCGGATCAACCGCTACGGCCAGCCGGCCGTCGGCATCAGCGGCGACGACGGCGCGCTCTTTCGGATCTCAAAGACCATGCCCGACGACAAGGACATCGGCTTCGTCGGCAAGGTCGACCACGTCAACATCGGACTGCTCAACCACATTGCTGAGGACTACATCCCGGTGATCGCATCGGTCGGATCCGACCGCAACGGACAGTCCTACAACGTCAACGCCGACGAAGCGGCCGGAGCGGTTGCACACGCTTTCGGCGCTTACAAGACGATCTTCCTGACCGACGTAGCCGGCTGGCTCGCCGACCCCAGCGAGGCGACGTCGCTGATCACGAAGGCCACCACTGACGAGGTCGAAGCCCAGCTCGCCAGCGTCGACGGAGGCATGAAGCCGAAGCTCGCGGCCTGCGTCAACGCGATTCGCGGCGGCGGAAACTCCGCGCACATCATCGACGGCCGCGTCGAGCACAGCCTGCTGCTCGAACTCTTCACCGACGCCGGCGTCGGCACCAAGATCACCCCCGAGCGCTGAGACGGCAGTGACCGGCCTGCCAGACATCTACGGCGCAAACTCCGCCCAGACGCCCAACTACGCCCGCTACGGCGTCGAGTTCGTGCGCGGCGAAGGCTCATACCTCTACGACACCGACGGCGAGCAGTATCTCGACATGCTGTGCGGGATTGGGGTCAACAGCGTTGGCCACGCTCATCCCGATGTCGTGGCCGCGGTGCACGCGCAAACCAGCACCTTGATGCACACCTCAAACCTCTTCTGGAGCGAGCCCGCCGAGCGCCTTGCCCGCACGCTCGTCGACGAGTCGTTCGGCGACAAGGTCTTTTTCTGCAACTCCGGCGCCGAGGCGAACGAGGCCGCACTCAAGCTCGCCCGCGCTCACGCGTATGCCTCAGGCAGCAAGGCGCGCGAGATCGTGGTGCTCGAACACGCTTTCCACGGTCGCACCTTTGGGGCGCTCTCGGCCACGCCCCAAGAGGACAAGCAGGCTCCATTCGCTCCGCTTGTCCACGGCTTCCGCACAGTTGCCCGCGACGACGCGGCCGCCGTGGCAGCCGCGATCAACGAGCACACCTGCGCGGTGATCCTCGAACCGATTCAGGGGGAGACCGGCGTCCACGTGATCCCCGACGACGTGCTCGTTGCCGCGCGCCATGCGTGTGATGAAGTCGGCGCGCTGCTGATCTTCGACGAGGTGCAATGCGGTCTCGGCCGCTCCGGCTCACTCTTCGCCTACCAACAGACTTCGGTCGTACCCGACGTCATGACTTTGGCCAAAGCCCTCGGCGGCGGCCTGCCGATCGGCGCGATGATCGCAGCTGAGAACTGCTCCCAGACGCTTCAGCCCGGATTCCACGGATCAACCTTCGGCGGCAACCTCGTCGCCTGCGCCGCGGCCAACGCGGTGATGCAGATC
>JBASTN010000141.1:0-5918 GCA_049274915.1 Solirubrobacterales bacterium | reverse complement strand
CTCCAGCTCGAAGCGAATGTCTGGCTCGTCGAGCGCATCGCCGAGTAGTTCGCGCAGGCGGGCCATGCGGTAGCGCACGGTTTGCGCGTGCACGTGCAGCTCGAGCGCTGCGGCCGGTACGTCACCGTCATGACGCAACCAGGCGAGCAACGTCTCACGCAACCTCGAGCGTGAGTTCGCGGTCTCTTGCGCGAGCGGGGCAAGGCGTTCCTCGAGGATCTCACGCACTAGTTCGTCGTCACCGCGACACAGCAGTTCAACGCGGTGCTCGCCGGCGCGAGTCAGCCCGAGCGCACCGCGTGCCTCACCGAGTTGTAGCGCGGCCTGAGCGCGTCGGAATCCGCGCGCGGCCTGCAGCGTCCCGGTTGTCGGACCGATCGCCGATGGAATCGAGGCGAGACCGCGCTCGAGCTGGCCGGCGCGGCCAGGCCCGTCCGGGTCGGGGACGATCGCGCAGAACAGTCCTTCGGTAGAACTGACGATCGAATCCTGCGGCAGCCGTGCGGCCGGATCGCGGCCGAGTTCGACACGCCAGACGACGACGGCGATCTGCTCGGGTACGCGCCAGGCCGCGACGTCGGCGGCGGCGCTGAGCGAGTGGATATCGGCCGCGGGCTTCTCTCGGATCATCAGGTCGATCAAGGTCGCGCGCCGGACGTCGAGCTCGCCCGCTCGTTCGGCCTGCTCGAGCGCGTACCCCTCGGCCGACTCGGCAGAGAGCTCGTCGATGTAGGCGAAGATCGATTCGGCGAGCAGATTGAGTGTTTCTTGGGGCAGGCCCGCCTTAAGCCCAGCCGCGGCCAACTCGCGCCACGCAACCTGTGCGCCGAGCCGGTAGGCGGCAAGCAACGCCCCGATCGAGCGGCCGGCGCGCAGTTCGCCGCGACCTAGTGCGACGTAAAGACGACGTCCCTCTTCGCGTGAGGTGCCCGGCGTGCGGACCATCTCCGTGAACTGGATCAGCGCCTGCTCGACGCCCTCGCGCACAGTGTCGCCGAACGCGCCGCTCAGCGCACGCGTGTAAGCAGGCACCTCGCGCACGAGTGCGACCACGATCGCGTCGCTGATCGGCTGCTGCGCGGGCTCGAGGACCGCAAGCGTTTCGGGCGGCAGATACTCCCAGGGCCGTTTCGGCCGTGTGAACGGATCGGTCGTCTGTGTGCTGTCCATCACGCTATTATACATTTTTATCACCAAACACACAAAAACTGGCACATATTTTTGATCCACACCGTAGAAAGTAAATAAACTTCTACCTATATTTCAACACATGAGCAAACTCGAGCAGCGCATAACAGTCACCGCAGTAACTCTTCCTTTCGTTGGTTTCATTGTCGCGATCGTTCTGCTCTGGGGCGGAATGGTCGACGCACTCGATCTGGGCCTCTTCGCACTGATGTACTTCATCACCGCGATGGGAATCACCGTCGGTTACCACCGACTCTTCACTCACCGTTCCTTCGAAGCTAAAAAGCCTGTCCGTATGTTCCTCGCGATCGCTGGCTCAATGTCGGTCCAGGGTGCCCCGATTCACTGGGTCGCCGATCACCGCAAGCATCACGACTTCGCCGACGAGGAAGGCGACCCGCACAGTCCGCACACGCACGGCAAGCCCGGCTGGCACGGCATCGTTGCCGGCTGGTGGCACTCACACATGGGCTGGCTCTTCAGCCGCGACGAGCGTGCTTCGGCCAGCCGTTACGCCCGCGACCTGAAGAACGACCCGACGATGGTCTGGGTTGACAAGCACTTCTTCTCCTGGATTCTTCTCGGTCTGGCGATTCCGGCTGTGCTTGGTTTCGCGATCTCCGGAGGCGAACTCGGCGCAGCCGCAACGGGTCTGCTGTGGGGTGGGTTCGTCCGCATCTTCATTCAGCACCACGCAACCTGGAGCGTCAACTCGATCTGCCACATGTATGGCAAGCAGCCCTTCGAGATCGAAGATCAGAGCACCAACAACTGGGCCGTAGCGATCGTCTCGATGGGCGAGGGTTGGCACCACAACCACCACGCCTTCCCGACATCGGCCAAGCACGGTTTGGTCGGTCGCCAGTTCGATCCGTCGTACCTCTTAATCAAGGGGCTCGAGAAGACCGGACTCGCCTGGAACTTGCGTCAGCCGACCGAGGAGCAGGTCGCTCGCAAGCTGAAGCCTGATTTCCAGAACAAGAAGATCAAGCTCGACATGCCTTCTCACGCATCGGATCCCGACACAGCAGCCGGTGCAGCAAAAGTCGGTGCGACGGCAGATGCCCGTGGTATTTCTGCGCGAGCAGAATCGCCGCGGGGAGACGCCCCGACCGGCGCTACCTCAGAGCGCGAAGCGATCGCGGCGGGCTACGACGCCGTCTCTTGATCGGTCCCGTCTCTTGATAGGCGCCGTCTCTTGATAGATGGTGGCCGTTTAGTTCAACGGCCTCGGGCATTCGCGCCCGGTAGAGAGGAATGGAGAACGGCGGTCCCTGGTGGGGGCCGTCGTTCGCCTTTCCGGGCGAAACACCGCGGCTTGCATTGCTTTACAGAATCGTCTATGCTGTAAAGCAGACGGACGATAACCGTTCGTTTGTAAATCGATCAGCCATCCCGCCGATGTCATCCCGACGAATTTCATTCAGGAGCTCCAGCCGTGTCGACCTCAGTCTTTCCTCCCGCCGAAGTACATGACGACCATGACAACCCGGTCGAACTAGATCCCGCCGCCTGGCACGACCCCAAACGCTACGCCTGGATCCTCGGCCTACTGATCCCGACTGCCCCGTTCATCGCTTGGGCGGCCGTCGCGTTGACCGGCTGGAATGTGTTCTGGTGGACCGGACCGATCATCGTCTTCGGCATCTTCCCGGTGCTCGACACGTTGATCGGCACCGACTCCGAGAACCCGCCCGAGAGCGTGCTCGCGTGGCTCGAGGCAGATCACTACTACCGCTGGGTTATCTACCTGTTCCTGCCGATTCAATACGGCGGGCTGGTGGCGGCGTGTTGGCTGTGGTCGAACGGCGACCTCACGACGCTCGACAACATCGGGCTGGCGCTGACGGTTGCGATGGTCAGCGGCGTCGGCATCAACGCGGCTCATGAACTTGGTCACAAGCGCGAGATCAACGAGCGTTGGATGAGCAAGATCGCGCTCGCCCAGAGTGCCTACGGACACTTCTTTATCGAGCACAACCGTGGCCACCACGTGCGCGTTGCGACTGCGGAGGACCCGGCAAGTTCACGCTTCGGCGAGAGCTTCTACGAGTTCTGGCCGCGCACGGTTAGCGGCAGTCTGCGCTCGGCGATCGAGATCGAGCGCAAGCGGCTCGAGCGCGTCGGGACCGGCTTCTGGACGACCAAGAACGATCTGCTTAACGCCTGGGCGATGACGGCTGCGCTATTCGCGATTCTGACGGCGGTGTTCGGCTGGGTGGTGTTGCCGTATCTGATCGTTCAAGCGATTATTGGCTTCTCACTGCTGGAGGTTGTCAACTACCTCGAGCACTACGGGTTGAAGCGACAGATGAAAGATGACGGGCGCTACGAACGTTGCCAGCCGTCGCACAGCTGGAACAGCAACAACATCGCGTCGAACATCTTCCTGTACCACCTACAGCGCCACAGCGATCACCACGCGCACCCGACTCGCCGCTACCAGGCGCTACGCAATTTCGAAGAGGCGCCGAACCTGCCGTCAGGCTACGCGACGATGATCATTTTCGCTGTGATCCCGCCGCTCTGGCGCTACGTGATGGACAAGCGAGTGCTGGCCCACTACGGCGGCGACATCTCCCGCGTCAACATCCTGCCGCGCAAGCGCGAGAAGATCCTCGCCAAGTACGGCGGCGGTTCATCAGCCGGATCGAGCCCCGGCGACGCTGCGGCTGCGGGGGCATGACAATGGCTCAGTTCAAGTGCCCGGTATGCGAGTACGTCTACGACGAGACGACCGGCGATCCACGCGAAGGTTTCCCGGCCGGCACAAAGTTCGATGACGTGCCCGACGACTGGAACTGTCCGGACTGCGGCGTTCGTGACAAGGTCGATTTCGAACCGGTGAATGACAGCCCGGTGAATGACCCGGGTGAATGACTAGTGGAAGCGCGCCCCAAGTACGCCGAGGCCGCGCGCAATCTCCTCCGCGACAGCTTGCTCGACGCGGCTGCCGACCTGCTGACCGAGCAGACCTGGTCCGAGATCAGCATGGCCGCGATCGCGTCGCAGGCCGGCGTCAGCCGCCAGACGCTCTACAACGAGTTTGGCTCGCGCGATGAGTTCGCCCAGATTTTTGCCCTGCGTGAGGCCGACCGTTTCTTGACGGCGATCGAGGCCTCGCTCAACGAACATCCGGGCGATCCGCGCGTAGCGATGCAGGCTGCTTTCGCAACCTTCCTGACTTTGGCTGCAGACAACCCGATGGTTCGGGCGATCGTCGTACGCGACGCCGGCGCCGACGATCTGTTCGCGCTCTTCACCACGCGCGGTGGACCGGTCGTCGAGTTTGCGACCGAGCGCATCACCACCGCAGTGATGGGGCTCTGGCCGATCGATGACCCGTTCGAGGTGCGCATCGCCGCCGAGGCGCTGGTGCGCTTGGCGATCAGCCACGCCGGTCTGCCGACCGGCTCGATCGAGGTCGCCGCGCAGTCGATCGCCGCATTGATTGGCCCGTTCATCGCCGACGCGTTTGTGCGCGAGGGGATCGCCATAGATTCCCGCTAGCGTGGGCCGATGGCCACGCTGACTCGCCGTGAGCTGACCCGCCGTGAATTGGTCTGGGCCGCCGCCGCTGCGGTCGTGCTCGCGTTGTTGATGCACTGGCCGTTGCCGCTGCATCTGACCGATCACTTCGAACGCGATCTGGGTGATCCGATTGTCCAGGCATGGCAAGTGGCATGGGGCGGTCACGCGCTCGCGACCCAGCCGCTCGACTACTTCCAGTCGAACATGTACTGGCCGTTGCCTGACAGCCTGGCGTTCTCGGACGCCTTGGCCGGCTACGCACCGGCGGGTCTGATCGGCGAAGGGGTTGCGGCCGCGGTTGTTCGTTACAACCTGCTGTTCCTGCTCGCGTACGCGCTGGCTTTCTTCGGCGCGTACTTGTTGGCGCGTGAGATCGGCGTGCGACCGGCGGCCGCAGCCGTCGCGGGCGCAGCGTTTGCCTATGCGCCATGGCGGCTTGAGCAGGACGGACACCTGCACGTACTCAGTAGCGGGGGCATTCCGCTGGCGATCTTTTTGTTGTTACGCGGCTATCGCCGGGGCCGCGGTCGCATGGTGTTGGCGGGCTGGCTGGTCGCGGCCTGGCAGGTCAGTCTCGGGTTTACGTTGGGCCTGCAGCTCGGGTATCTGCTGCTGGTGCTCGCGTGTATCGCGGTGATACCGCTGTGGCGGCGTGGCGGGATCACGCGAGGCCGCTTGACGCGACAGCTAGTCGTCGCGAGTGTTGCGGGCGGACTCGCGGTGCTACTGACCGGCCTACTGCTGTCGCTGCCCTACCAACGCGTGCTCGACGCGCATCCGGAAGGACGACGAACAACGCAGCAGCTCTCTGGACTGTCCGGTCCGGTCTGGCAGTTTGTCGCGGCGCCGGGAGAGAACATGGTCTGGGGGGAGCTAACCGAATCGGTGCGTGATGACCGGTTGACCTCGGTACCCGAGCAGACGCTGTTTCCCGGACTAGTGATCTTCGGATTGGCATTGCTCGGCGTCTTCCACCGGCGATTGCCACGCGGGCTGAGGATCGGGCTTGCTGCTGGTGTCGTCGTCTGCGCGGTCTTGTCGCTCGGATTTCACACCAGCGGCGCCGGTCGGTTCTATCCATATCGCCTGCTCTATGAGTTGGCGCCGGGATGGCAGGGGATCCGCGTGCCCGGGAGGATGAACACGCTCACGTCGCTCGGGCTGGCGTTGCTCGCGGCGGCGGGCGCACAGGCGCTGAT
>JBASTN010000140.1:0-2847 GCA_049274915.1 Solirubrobacterales bacterium | reverse complement strand
TCCGGGTCTAGCGCGCTGGTCGGTTCGTCAAAGAGCATCAGTTTGGGCTTCATCGCGAGTGCGCGCGCGATCGCCACGCGCTGCTGCTGCCCGCCTGAGAGCGAAGCCGGGTAGCCGTTGGTTTTGTCGGCGAGGCCGACGCTGGCCAGCAGGTCACTCGCTTCGCTGAGCGCCTGCGCACGCGAGACTCCCTTAACCCGAGTCGGCGCAAGCGCGACATTCTCGATCGCGGTCATGTGCGGGAAAAGATTCAATCGCTGGAAGACCGTGCCGATCTCGGCACGCTTGCCACAGACTTCGGAGTCTTTGAGCTCGTAGATCTTGTCTCCGGACTCGCGATAACCGACCAGCTCACCGTCGACATAGAGCTCGCCAGCATCGATGCTCTCGAGATGGTTGATGCAACGCAGGAACGTCGACTTGCCCGACCCGGACGGCCCGAGCAGGCACATCACCTCGCGCGGACGCACGGTCAGCGAAATGCCTTTGAGTACGGCGTTGCGCCCAAAGCTTTTTTGCACGCCGCGGGCGTCGACCATCGCCGGCGTCGCCTGCGACGCAGAGGCTGACTGTTCGACCGCGTTCATCCGCCGCCCCGTTCAGGTTCGTCGGGTGACCGCAGGCGGAAAACGCGCCGAGCGACGTACTCGAGGCGACTCGGCGGTGGCTGGCGGCTCGACCCGCGCGCGAAGTACCGCTCGATGTAGTACTGCCCAGTCGTCAACACGGTCGTGAACAGCAGGTACCAGGCACTCGCCACGAGCAGCAGTTCGATCGTCTTGTAGTTACGTGAGTAGATCAGCTGCGCCGAGTACAGGAGCTCCGAGAGTGCGATCACGCTGACCAGCGAGGTCGTTTTGAGCATCGAGATCGTTTCGTTACCGGTCGGCGGGATGATCACGCGCATCGCCTGCGGCAGCACGATCCGCCGCATCGTTTGCAGCCGGGTCATGCCGAGCGCCATGGCGGCATCTTCTTGCCCTTCGTCGACCGAGTTGATGCCAGCGCGGACGATCTCGGCCATGTAGGCGCCTTCGTTAAAGCCGAGACCAAAGACCGCCGCCATGAAGGGTGTGATCAGTTCACGCGAGGAGCCACCCAGCAGCTCTGGGCCGCCGAACGGGATCCCGATCGAGACGTGCGGGTAGGCGGCGGCAAGAAAGAACCAAAAGAGCAGTTGCACGAGCACCGGCGTACCGCGGAAAAGCCAGATGTAGAACCAGCTAGTCCCCGAGACCAGCGGATTCGGCGAAAGCCACATGATTGCCACTACCACGCCCAATGCGACACCCATCAGCATCGCGATCACGGTCAACGCCAGCGTGATCCATAGGCCGTCGATGATCGGCTGGGAAAACAGGTACTCGCCGACGACCGCCCAATCGATCTTCGCCTCGGTCGAGATCGACCAGACGGCGTTGGCGACAAATACCGCAATCAGCAGCGCCGCGAGCCAGCGCCACGGGTGGCGCACCGGCACGGCCTTGACTGGCATCGAGTCGCTACTCACCAATCAAGTGTCCGTGCCGGAGGTTCCTCAATTCTTCGCTCGCTACTCGACGCCGTCGTTGATCTTGGGCTCGTCGATCGCCTCATCGGCGAGGTTCCATTTTTCTAGCACCGCCATGTATTGGCCCCCTTCGATCGCCGATTTAACCGCTGCGAGCACGGCTTCGGTGAGGCCGGAGTCCTTGTTGATGGCAATGCCGTAGGGCGCCTCGCCATAGTCCTCGCCGGTCTGCTGCAGCTTGCCACCGGACTGGGCGATGATGTGCGCCGCAACCGGCGAATCAGCCATGCCGATCTGCGCGCGACCACTGGTCAGTGCGAGGTTCGCACCATTCTGGTCGGGATAAACGTCGACCGTGACCGCCTTGTCGCCGGCGTCTTCACATTTCTTGCTCTGCGCCTCGGCGTCATCGGCCTGCGTCGTGCCCTTCTCTACTGCGACGGTCTTGCCGCAGAGATCGGCGATACCGCTGATGTCGGTGGCGTTGTCAGAAGCGGTGTAGAACTTCGTTCCGGCGATCAGGTACGTGACCATGTCGACAGCCTTCTCGCGCTCCTTGGTGTCGGTGAACGACGACATCGCGAGGTCGTATTTGTTTGCGGCGAGGCCGGGCAAAATCGAGTCAAACGTGGCGTTCTTGGTCTCGACCTCCAGGCCCATAACTTCGCCGAGGATCTTCGCGAGGTCGGGGTCCATGCCGATGATCGTCTTTCCGTCCTTGTCGAAAAACTCGTTCGGCGGGTAACTGGCGTCCATCGCCACGACCAACCTGCCCTTGTCGGCGATCGCCGCCGGCACGAGATCGGCCACCGCCTGGTCCTTGGCGGCAGTTATCGATCCGCTGTCACCGGTCTTGCCTGTGGAATCCATTTTCTCATCGTCGCCGCATCCGGTCAGCAGCGCGGCGGCCACAAGCAGGGCGGCAAGCGTCGAGAACGTGGCGATGCGGGAAGAACGCGTTCGCCTGGAACTCTTCGACATCGTGTTCTCCATCTGTTCGTGGGTGACCCGTAGGTAGCCGGGAGTGAAGATTGATCGAATCTACAGATCAAGCGCGCAGAAGCGCGCCACGTTTGGGCAAATCCACGGTATTGAGTAGATGCGATAGACCGCACGCTACCGATTTGACAGCGGCCGATTTAGACGGCTTTTACGACCTTGCCGGCCTTGATGCAGCGGGTGCAGACGTACTCACGCTTCGGCGTGTTGCCGACGAGTACGCGAATCTTCTGAAGATTCGGGTCGAAGCGGCGCTTAGTGGCAACCATCGAGTGGCTGCGCGATTGTCCGAAGGCCGGACCCTTGCCGCATGAGATGCATACCTTTGCCATAACGAT
>JBASTN010000139.1:0-16861 GCA_049274915.1 Solirubrobacterales bacterium | reverse complement strand
CGCCAGGAGGACCAGCGCCCGGCACGCCGCCCGTGCCGCCGAGCTCAAAACAGCAGCCACAGACGCCAGACGACTACGAGCCCCCACCGGGCTTCGAGAATCCGGTCCCGCCGGACAAGCGCTAGAGCGACGGGCGCCGGCTAGGCGAGTTCAGCAGCGCGGTCGCCCGACAGGATCACCTGTGAGCGCTCCGGGCCGACGCCGATCAAGACGATCGGCACGCCGAGCGAGTCGCTGATGAAGTTGAGGTACTCGCGGCAGGTTTCAGGCAGGTCCTCGATCGACCGTGCGCCGGTGATGTCCTCCGACCAGCCAGGCATGTCGACGTAGTCGGCCCGGGCGTGGTGCAGCACGCTCTGGTGGTACGGGAAGTTGTCGAACACGGCGCCGTCGCCGGTGCGGTAGCTGGTCGCGACCCGCAGCGTCTCGACACCAGACAGGACGTCGAGCTTGGTGATGCAAAGCCCCGTCAAACCATTGATGCGAGCGGCGTAACGCAGCGCGACGAGGTCGAGCCAGCCGATTCGTCGCGGTCGGCCGGTGGTCGTGCCGAACTCATGGCCGACATCGCGGATCTTCTCGGCGATCTCGTCGTCAATCTCGGATGGGAACGGCCCGCTGCCGACACGGGTCGTGTAGGCCTTGGCGATTCCCCAGACATCGTCGATGACTGTCGGACCGACCCCGGCCCCGACGCACGCAGCGCCGGCGATCGGGTTCGACGAAGTCACGAACGGGTACGTGCCGTGGTCGATATCAAGCAGTGCGCCCTGGGCGCCTTCGAAGACAACTGACTTACCGGCCTCGCAGTCGTTCCAGACCAGCGTCGACGTATCGGCGATGTGCGGCTCGAGCCGGTGGCCGAAGGTCAGGTACGCCTCGGTCATGGTGTGCAGGTCGAGCATCGGGTCTTTGGCGAACGGACGCAGCATCTGGCGCTTCGGCTCCATCGCGGTCATGATCTTCTTGCGCAAGATCTTCTCGTCGAGCAGGTCTTGCACGCGGATGCCGAGACGCAGCGCCTTGTCTGCGTAACACGGGCCGATGCCGCGCTTCGTCGTGCCGATCTTCAGCTCGCCGAGCTGGGCCTCGCCTTCTTGGTCGAGCAGCAGGTGGTACGGCATGATCAGGTGCGCGTTGGCGCTGACCTTCAGGCCGTGGGTGTTGATGTTGCGCCTGCGCAGCTCGTCGAGCTCGCCGATCAACACGCCCGGGTCGATCACGACGCCGTTGCCGATGATGCAGGTGCGCCCCTCATGCAAAATCCCGCTTGGGATCAGGTGCAGCTTGAAGACTTCCTCGCCACGGATGATCGTGTGACCGGCGTTGTTGCCGCCTTGGAAGCGCACGATCATGTCCGCGCGCTCGGCCAGAAGGTCCGTGACCTTGCCCTTACCTTCATCGCCCCACTGGGCACCGACTATGACTGTGCTTGGCACGCGATTGAGTGTAAGCGGCGCGATTTCAAACCGTCGCGCAACCGCCTTTACGCGGCGGGTTCGCGCGTGATCCTGCGAGCCGTCGGCTCGTCGGCGTCGGAGGCGAACGGGCTTGGCTCCTCGGATCGACGGTCGCTGCCGTAGATCAGATGAACATCACACATCTCGGTCAGCCGCGAAACCGTCCGCTCACCAACTTGCTTCCTGAGGTCGTCGATCCCGAGATTGGTGGTGATCATTACGGCCTTGCCGTTCTCGTAACGCTCGTTGACAATCGCGTAGAGCTGCTCAAGCACCCACTCGGTCTGCTGCTCGGCCCCCACGTCGTCGAGGTGCAGCAGATCGACCGCCGTTAACTTCTTGAACAACTTCGCGTATGAACTGTCGGAATCGGCATCGAAAGTATTGCGGATCTCCGCCAGAAGGCGTGGCATCGAATAGATCGCAACGCTGTTGCCCGCCTCGAGCGCCTGCTTGCTGACCAGCATCGCCAGCGTGGTCTTGCCGGTCCCGGTGTCGCCTTCGAACCACAGTCCGCGCCCGCGCTGGAGCTGCTCGTCGACGGTACGGCAGAACTTCAGAACCGCACGCGCGACCTCCGGAGCGAAGCTCAGCGGCCGACCGTGGTTGGCGATCTGCCGACCATCATCGCTGATCGCCAGCCCGGCAAAACGCCGCGGGATCGTCGTGATCAACCCACGCGTCTGTGCCCGGCGGATCCGCTTGTCGCGACAAACGCACGGCGTCGAGTCGCCGTTATCGTCGATCACCCAGGTGCTGCCACCGCAGTGCGGGCAGATGTAGTCGTCGACGGCCACGATCAGAACTCGTCGAGATCGCCGTCATCGGCCGAGACCGGCTGCGCCGGAACTCGGTCGGGATTGCCACCCGGCGAGTCGGAATAGCCACGCGGCAGATTCGAAAACTTCGGGTAGTGACTGATGAATGTCAGAGCGACGTCCCTGACCGGACCGTTCCTGTGCTTGGCGACGATGATGTCTGCCTCGCCCGGCCGCTGCGACTCGTCACGCAGGTAGTAGTCCTCGCGATAGATAAACGCCACGAGGTCTGCGTCCTGCTCGATCTGGCCAGAGTTATGCGTGACAATTCCGTTGTTGGCGAGCCAGTTTGCCGGTCCGGGAACGGTTAGATCGAAGACGTCTTGCTGGCCGAGCGGCGACACTTCAACCACTCGATCCCAGAACAACGAATCATCGGCTTTGCGGATGTGTTCGCTGTCGTCGAGCAGCTCCCCGTAGCTCCTTATCGTTTCACGGGAGGGCGCAAACTTGAAGTGCGAAGTTCCTCCGTAGCTCGCCCCTCGCGCTGTGGCCATCGCCCGCTGAGTAATGCCGCGCTCACGCATCGTTGCTTTGACTCTGTCCCAGGCTTCGATTGGAAGAGTGTCGACGTTCGTGTTGGCAGGGGCGCATTCCTGTAAGTAAGCCAGAAGCCGGCGACCTTGGTCTACGCGTGGGCCGTGCAATCCGATCTGATCGACGAATAGTTGCTGGTTCTCGGCTCCGCTGACGAGCACGTGGTGCATCGTCTTCCCACGATCATCGGTTCGTGTGGAGTTGATTCGCGCCACGACGCCCAACCGCAGAAGAAGTGCGGAAACGTCTGATGCCAGTCCGGCGCTCGAACTCGAGTACGCGACTCGAGAGATGCGACGGCCATCGGAGCGCTCGCCGACGTATATGGAACCATCGGTCGCCCAAAGATGCCGAAGTAGCAACCCAATCTGCCTATTCGAGAGCTGGAATGCCTGCCCAGGAACACGCTTCTCTCCGGACCTTTGGCCAAATATCCCGAGTTCGCGGAACCACGCATTGACTCCCGCAGGCTTCCATCGGTTCCCATTTCCGGAGATCAGCAGTTGGTGCCAATTCGGTCGATGGTCGTAGCGAGTGACTTTGCAATCGAACTCACGCTCGGCCGCGATCGTCACCGTCTCACTGTTCGCGGACGAGGCCGAGGTGTAACGCATCGGTTGACCCGAGAGGTAGCTGCCATCTCCAATCATTTGGCCGAGCAGCGCAATCCTGTCGTCCGACCAATCAGGAGCATTTGCGGGTTCCGGAATCGATCGAGCCACGGCGACCCGGTCGCTTACCGATAGATCTCCGATCTCGACCCATCCGCGACCCGTGCGAACTCGATGCTTCGCTGTGGCCTTGATCGAGCGACCGGATGCAAGTCGAACCTCAAAAACGTCCTTGCGTCCCACACACCAAACCTTGTCGCAGAACGCAGGAACCGTTCGGTCGTGCTCGTTGATTGCGAGCACCTCAAGTTGCTCGCCGACGATCGATTCGATCGGTACGCGACGACCGTCGGCCAACCAAACCAGCGTGTCGCCAGTAACGCACTCACGAAGGTCCGACAGCTGCGGCCGCGGCGGATGACGACTCTCGACCGCACGCGAGAGCTGCGATACCGCGATCACAGGGATGTCGAGTTCGCGGGCGAGGATCTTCAAACCACGGCTGATCTGGGCGACCTGTTCGACACGGCTCTCGCGGGAGTCGTTGGCACGCAGCAGCTGCAGGTAGTCGACGATCACGAGGCCGAGACCTTGACCGTCACTCGACGCCATCGCCTTGCCGTGCAGACGGCGAGCCTTGGCGCGCAACTCAAGGATGTTGATGTCGGATGAGTCGTCGATCCACAGAGGTGACTCGCTGAGCTCGGCGGCGGCCTTCAGCACGGCCGGCCAGCGGTCTTTCTTGACCTTGCCCTTGCGCAACGCGTCGCCGTCGATCTTTGCCTGCGACGCGACGAAACGTTGGGCCAACTCCGTTTGCGACATTTCGAGCGAGAACAGCGCGACCGGAAAACCACCCAGCGCAGCGTTCTCGGCGATGTTCGTGACCAGCGCGCTCTTACCCATCGACGGACGGGCGGCGATGATGATCAGGTTTCCCTTTTGGAATCCGCCGGTCAGTTCGTCGATGTCGCGGAAGCCGGAGGGTGTACCGGTCAGCGCCGCGCCTTCGAGCGACTGCTTCTCGAGCTTCTCGAGCTCGTCGTGAAGCACGTCGCCGATCGAACGGAAGTCGCCGCTCTGGTTGTCGTGCGCGACTTCGAATACGCGTTGCTGGGCGCGCTCAAGTAGCTCCTTGGGGTCGCCGTCGCGGGTGCTGATCGATTCTTGGATCTCCTGACTCGCGCGCAGCAGGTTGCGCAGGAGCGAGTTCTCTTTGACGATCTGTCCGTACTGACGGGTGTTCGCGATCGACGGGATGCGCTCCGGGAGGGTCTCGATGTACTCCTTGCCGCCGGCCTCCTCGATCTCTCCGTCTTCGGCGAGCTGGGCAGCGACGGTCAGCGTGTCGATCGGCTCACTGGCCTCTTGCAGCCTGATGATCGCCCTGTAGATCAGGCGATGACGCTCGCGATAGAAATCGCCTGGGCGCAGACCGACGTCGATCAGCAGTGGGTCGAGCCAGCGCTCGGCGAGCAGGATCGCGCCGAGGACCGAGGACTCGGCCTCGAGGTCGTGCGGCGGCACTCCGGCGCCGGACCCGAGGTCGGGGCCCGATGCGCGGAACGAGCCGCCTGCGGTGGTTGGGTCAGCGGCCATGGATCACCGTACCGACGCAGTGGCCGACGACGGCCGAGTCATCTGGACAGGCAGTCAAAAGCCCGGTCTTTGCAGACTTTATGGCCGTGCCGCTGGAGAGGATCGGTGGCCGGTACAACGCGGCCACCGTCAACTACTCCTTCGGGGTGACGATGACCTTCACGTTGGCAGTAACGCCGTCGTGAACGTCAACGGTGACGGTGAAGGTGCCGACCTGGCGGATCGGCTCTTCGATGTGGATGTCCTTGCGGTCGAGGCGCACATCACGCGCGTCCTTGATCGCGGCGACGATCTCTTTCTGCGTGACCGAGCCGAACAGCTGGCCTTCTTCGCCGGCCGGGTGCTCGATCGTCAAGACCGTCTTGCCCAACAGGCTGGCGATGTCGCCCGCGCGCTCGGCACGGTCGATCGCGGCCTTCTCGGCCTCTTCCATCAGGCGGCGGGCCTGCTGGATGGTCTTGCTGTTCGCCGTCTCAGCGAGTTGGCGCGGCTGAAGGTAGTTGCGCAGGTAGCCGGGAGCGACGTCTACGACGTCACCCTTCTCGCCGAGCTTCTCGACGTCCTGCAGCAGAATCGCCTGGGCCATGACTAGCGCTGCTCGGCGACGTAGGGCAGAAGAGCGATTTCACGGGCGCGCTTGACGGCCTTCGCGATCTGTGTCTGGTGACGGCGGCAGGCGCCAGACACCCGACGGCCGCGCAGCTTGCCGCGGTCGCTGACGAAGCGGCGAAGCGTCTCGACATCCTTGTAATCGACCGAGTCGACTTTGTTCTGGCACAGCGTGCACGACTTGCGGCGGTTGCCACGGTCGTTTCCGCGCTTATCGCGGCGCTTGCTGTCGCTGGGGGGCTGTCGTTTAGCTTTGGCCATAAGTGATTGTCTGTCCGGTCCTGAGTGTTTACTGCTCAGCGGTTAGAACGGAATGTCGTCCTCGGACGCTGAACTTAACGAGGGCGCACCTTGCGTCTGGAAGTCAGACTGGTCAACCGGAACTCCGGCTGACGGCGCGAAACCATTACCGCCACCCTCGGCCGGCGCGCCATCGCGCGAGCCCAGGAACTGGACGGTGTCGGCGATTATATCCACCGATTGACGCTTGTTTCCGGACTGGTCGTCCCACTCGCGCCAGTCGAGTCGGCCATCGACTGCGACCGGACGGCCCTTGGCGAGGTACTTCGCGGCGTTTTCGCCCTGCGCGCCCCAGACCTTGACGTTGAAGTAGTTGGGCTTGTCGACCCACTGGCCGGACTGCTGGTCTTTGCGACGGCCGTTGCAGGCGATCCGCAGATCGCAGACCGTGGTGCCGCTCGGGAGCGTGTTGAGCTCGGGGTCGCGGGTCAGGTTGCCAGTGACGATTACGCGGTTGATGTTCTGAGACATGGAATCCTTCTTTCGGCGGCGCCAGCGCGCGGCAAGGTCATTCGAAAATCGATTGGGTCTATATATAGAACGCTTGTTCGCAGACGTAAGCCGGAAAACGCGAGAAAATCCGGGTTTTTACGGTATTTGCCGTCTTTTGCGTGGCGTTCGTCACGCCGTTAACCAAAGCGTTGCACTTCAACGCCGGCGTGGCGCTGATTGCGCGAGCGCGAACTTACTCGGCGGGTGCGTCGTCTGCCGGGGTGTCGGCGGCGGGTGCGTCTTCAGGAGCCGGAGCTTCGGCGGCAGGGGCCTCGGCCGGTGCGGCTTCAGGTGCGGCAGCTTCGGCCGCCGGCGGAGCTGCTTCTTCGGCAGCCGGAGCCGCTTCGGTCGTAGTATCAGCGGCCGGAGCGGCTTCCGCGGCCGGAGCAGCGGCAGGCGTCGACTCGTCAAGACGCGGCGTCGCCGAAGCTTCGCGCGGAGGACGTTCGTAGCCGCGCTCTTCGCGCTTGAACAGCGGCGGGTTGCCGGGCAAAACTTGTCCGGCTTCGGTCTCGAAGATGCGGAAACGCAGAACGCCTTCGGTCAGCTTCAGACCACGGTCGAGCAGCGCGATGGACTCGGGCTTGGTCTCGAACTGGAAGACGTGGTAAGCGGCTTCCTCGTGGTGGTCGATCAGGTAAGGCAGCTGACGCGTGCCCCAGTCCTTGTCGGCCTTGACGTCGCCGTGCTGCTTGATCAGGGCTTGGGCGTCGGTGACGATTTTCGTGCGGGTGTCGGTCGGCGCGTCGGCATCGAGCAGCACGACCAGGTCGTAAGTGCGGTTAGACATAGAGAGAAAGATTCTTTTCTGGCGATATGGATAGAGGCGAGCGCGTGAAAACGAGCGCGCGCAAGCGACTTACTGTAGCCGCTTGCGGCCCGTTTACCGGGTCAGCGGCCAAGCTTCGACAGTTCAAATACGCGGAATCCGTCGTAAGCCGGGGGCTCGCCTGGCCACCACGGGTCGGCGGAATCGAGAAAGCTGACGGCGAACTTCGCGCTGCAGTGGAGGCCAAAGAATGCCCCTCCGCGGGGTGCTGCGCGATGCAGTGAAAGCCCACCGCTGCGATCAAAAACGCGAATGGCTTTGAAGGCGTGGCTACGTGGCGGTTTGATCAGTACGACGGCACGTGACCCGCAGGCATGAGCGTCGAGAGTGCCTTTGAATCGCATTAGCGTTCTCAAGCGGCCGGTCGAGGACCGGAAGTAGAGCTCCGAACGGCCCATCCGATCGTCGTACCGTCCACCGGCGGACCACTGCCGAGTGATTGCTAGCGCGTCACGGTCACCGAAATCGAGATCCAACCCCCCGGGTCGAGGGGAGGTACTCCCTGCCGGCAACCGCTGGACGGTCACCGTCTTGTTGTTGACATCAACGAGCTCGACCCGCAGGCGACTGCGACCCTCCGTGCGGCGTCCGCTGGCGACGGCAATCATGTCGCCTTGATGACTAACCGCGACAGGTCGCTGGGTTAGCCCGTAAGCTGGCCGAGCCAGTGCGGTCAGAAGTCGCCGCGGTATCCACAATGATCGCGCCTTGCCATCAGGTGAGTAGCGCCTGACTCTGATTCGGTCAGCGACGATCTTGCAAGTCGCCTTCCGTCCGGTAGGTCGCCTCGGTTGCACCAGGATCGTCACGTTTCCGTTCGCATCGATCCCGAGCAACCGGCCGGCAGTCAGACAAGGCGTTTGGTCCGCCGTTGGCGTGAACTCATCCAGTAACCGAGTCTTTCCGATCCAGGGTGTCGCGTACAGGTGAGTAATGGAATCAAGCGGACCGACCGTTCGCGCCACGCCAAACCGACTCGTCTCGGTCGCGTGGACGGACGATCCGTCAGCTGCCGGGACCGCGTCGACCAACGCTCTGCGCCCATCGAGTAGCGAGTAGCGAACCTCTCCGCCGTCGGCTCCGCGGTAACCGAAAGCCCATTCGCCCTGCACCGCGTTTACGTACATCGAGTCAGGGGCCACCACCGCAAAGGCAGACGTGGTGCCGGCCGAGAGCGCGATGGCACATGCGATCACATATAGAAATGTCCGAATCACGCGCGCCCGAGTTCTTTACGGCTGCTCGACGGTGACCGTCTTCAACCGCTCGAGGTCTACGACGATTCGGCGGTGGACTGTGAAGGCATCGTCAAAGTCCGAGAGTCGTGTCACCTCGAGGACGAAAGCAAATCGGCTGCCACAGGTTTCAACCAGCAGTTCGCGGCCTTTGGCGCGCGCCCCCACTGTCAGGCGTCGGCCAGAGATTGGGTCTTCAGCCAGCAGGCGATACACGCCGCCACGGATGGCTGAAAGAAGCAGGCGGAGTTTTGAGTTGACGATCGTGGGTCGATCGCGCATGCTGGTCACCGATCACGCAACAGGTCGACCGCATAGTTCACCGACGAAATCTCTGGCCTCGACGAGTCGGTTGAATACAACAGGTATCTCGTCCCACACATGACGCGACGGACGTGGAGTGCGAGCCCGGGTCGTCGCAAGATGACGGTGCGTCCGCGCCGGTTGATGATCCGTAACCACTGTTCGGTCGGCGAGAATGGCCACGTCAGAATGTCACCTTCGGTCAGCGCAACGTGCGAGCCGCAAAGAATTGGATCGAAGTCGAACTTGTAATCCTCCGTCGAGCGTCGGTAAATCCGCGTCGGCCGGGTTCGGATCGAACGCGAGAACCACAACTCGTGAAATCCGTCTGGTTGGGTCTTGCCGACGTAGCCCCGGCGGTCCACAAGGACACTTCCAGTATCTGAGAGCTGCACCGACATGAAACCACCGCGAGCTGGTCTGCGGAATACCCGGACCACCTTGCGGCGCGATATGTTGAAAAACACAACTCGCGCGGTTCTGCCGTTGGCCTCGGTGCCGGCTACGGCGATGAGTTTGCGATTGACTTCTATCGGGCTGGATAGCTGCAGAGTCTGCAAGAACCTGGGAGGTACCCGCAATGTTCGGCGCACTCCGCTGTTGCTGTAGCGGTAGAGCTTGGTGCGTTTGTGATCGAGCTCGCAGCGCTTGCCAGGCTTATAAACCACCCGACGCACGGTCGTCTCACCGGAGTCCGAGAGGTGCATTACGTGAGTCGACGTGGCGCATGCGGAGACCGGCGCGTTCTCGAATCGCTGGAGAATGCGTGCCGCCTCTCCACGTTTCGCGAGGTAAACGGTCGATGACGTCGGCCCGGACTCTTCGTCAACGCCAGCGATGCCATAGCGACTGAACTTGGGGCGCTGAATATACGGCAGCGGACCCAATGACTCCCACGATCCATTGGTTACGTTGAACGCTCTGTGCTCTCTGTGCACTCTGGGGTCTCCCGCCCCCTGCGCCTGGCCGTAGGCGTAGGGACCGGAAATGCCTAGGATGCCGTAGTCGATGGGGGGTAAGACGGGCTGGCTTGCGGCCGACCCTGCGATGGCGCACATACCGCCGATGATCGCGCCGAGCAGCAGCAGAAGCTTGGTCGGGTGGATGCGCGGGCCGCGGTTCATCGGAGCCTCCGCAGGTCCACGACATCATTCGCGAACTCGTTTGGCTGGGGCTCGTAATACCCGCCGGCTCCGGTGTGAGCGACGAGAAACCGCGAGTTACAGGCGACGCCGTAGAACTGCCACCGATTGCGTGTGGGCTGACGGAGCAAGCGCTTGCCGCGCAGGTCGACGATGCGTATTTCCTGAGGGTCATTCCCAAGGTTCCCGTGTGTGTGCCAGTGTGCGGCCAGATTGCCGCATCGGGTGGCTTCACCGTCGCCTCGCATCCGGCTCAGGAGTCTCGGCCGAGACTTCACGGAGCGCATGTAGAGCACCTCAGACCACGGCTCGTAAGAATCGCGCCTCACGGACCTGTTGCGAATTACCAGTGCGCTGCCATCCGGAGAGAGCAGCGCGGAGATGTCCCCCGTGTACTCAGGAGCCCGATAGACGCGCACGGTTCGCCGCTTTGCGACGTCGTAAAACCAAAGGCTTCGATGTCGCTGCGACGGCCGGGAAGATCGGCTGATGGCGATCAAGTTGCGCGAGAACTCAAATGGATTGCGACCGAGAAGCCGTGAAATCCGTTGAGGAAGCCGAATCTTGCGCCTCTGGCCGGATTCACTGAATCGAAAGATCCCGGATTTCTCACAAACTACGCCCGGAGCCGACCCACGATGGATGAAAACCGTTAGCTGTCCACGGTCAGTGAGTTCCAGAATTCGCGGGGCGGGGCATTCGCTGGGGGTGGTCGCCAGTACACGCTGATCCTCGCCCGTGCGTGACGTCACGAGCGAGGTCAATCCGTTTTCGTCGCCAGTCGTACCGGCAAGTCCGTACTTGCTGGAGACCGTGTAAGTCGCCTGACTCGGCTGCGTGCCGAGTATCGAAGACGTGCCGGTGCGAAGGTTGAACCGCTCGAAAGTCGTCAAACCGTGCCGCCAGCCGAACGCGCTGGACCCGTGGACCGCGAACGCCTGAAAGTCAATCGGCGGCGCAATAGCTGCCGCTGCGGGTGTCGCGCCGGCCGAAAGCGCGGCCACGCAAACAACGACTATGAAAAATGCCCGGATCACGTGCTCCCCCGAATGGTCAATGGCCTGGTTCGTCGGACAGACCGTTAACCCGCTTCGAGCACATCAAGTTGCGCAAGCGCGCGAAAATTACTTAAACAGCACTCCGCCGCAGATCTCGCCGCTTAGCGATGTCCGCCAACTGATCGTTGATCCAGTCACCGGGGTTGCGCGCCGTGATGATCTTCTTCAAGCCGGCCGCGCGGTGGGAGCGCTCCGACATATCCATCGAAAGTGCCCGGTGGATCGCGTCGGCCTGCTCCTGGATGTCAAACGGGTTGACGCTCAGCGAGAACTCGCCCAACTCCTGGTGAGAGCCGGTGTTCTCAGAAAGAATCGAGACGCCGTGGCGCTCATTGATTAGCGGCCCTTCCTTGGCGACGAGGTTCATGCCGTCGAACATCGGATTGACGATCAGCAGGTCGTAGTTCTTGTACTCGGCGATCGCTTCTTCGACGTCGTCGCGCATCCGCAGGTCGATCGGCATCCAGTCGGGGGTGCCGTGACGGTGATTTACGACGGCGACCAGCGCCTCGATCTTTTCGAGGTATTCCGCGTACTCGGGCACGTCGGTTCGCGACGGCATCAGATGGGCGATGAAGGTGACCTTCTCGCTGTACTCCGGGTGCTGAGTCAAAAACAGGTCGAAGGCGGCGAATCCGCGCAGCACGTTCTTCGAAAGATCGGCGCGATCCACGCGCAGGATCAGGTGCTCGCGACGGCGCTTGGTGATCTCTCGCTCGAACTCATGAACCTTTGGGTTCTGAGCGGTCTTCAAGAACGCCTTCGCGTCAATCGGCAGCGGGTAAGCGCGCACCCAGGTGGCGTGACCGTCGAGCTCAACTACGCCGTTCTCCTCGTCGACCACCGCTCCGCCGATCAGCTCGCGGCAGCACAACAAGAAGTTGCGGCGATAGCTCTCGGTGTGAAAGCCGACGATGTCGTTGGCGAGCACTCCGCGGTAGATCTCGTCGCGGATCCGGTTGGGCAGCACGCGCCAGGCGTCGGGTTGCGTCCAGGGAATGTGGATGAAGTGGTGGAGAAAAACGTCCGGCCGCGCGGCGCGAATGATGCCGGGCATTGTGTAGAGGTGGTAGTCGTGGACCATCACGATCGGGTCCTCGGCGTCGGTGATCTCGTCGAGCACGGCGGCGGCGAGGTCTTCGTTGACCACTTGGTAGCCGAGGTCAAACGCGTCGGTTTCTTCTTGGCGCACGTCCGGCGCGTTCGAGAGGTCCCATAGGTAATGCTGGATGAACCACAGCATCGGGTTGGCGAAGATGTTGTAGAAACGGTCGTAGGCGTCGGGGTCACTGGTGACCAAGCGCACCCGATACTCGGTGTCGGGCTTGGGTCTGACGACAAACGCCTTGCCGTCGTGTTCTGCGCTGACAGCTGCGTCTTCGTCGTTCATCGCCGAGGCCACCCAGAGCGTGTCCGAACGGTGGTTGACCAAACCAGTCAACGCGGTGACCAGCCCACCGGTGCCGCGTTTCTCGATCCGCTCGTCGTTCTCGTCGCGGATATATGTGACTGGACCGCGGTTAGAGACCAGCACGAGCGGCGAACCGGCGAGCGAGCCGCTGCCGTTTTCGTGTCCGTTGGCGTCGGCGGGTGTCATTAATCAAGCCTACCCCAGCGCGCCACAGGCCCGCCTAGAGCGTTCAGCCGAAGAGCTCTTCGAATGGGTCGGGCCAGAGGAGCGGGCGTTCGCCGAGCGTGACTTCAACTTTCGACGGTGCATTGCCGGTCAGAATCGACAGCGTCACCCGCTGACCAGGTCGAAAGTGCGCGAGTGCTTCGCCGAGCTGCTCGTTGTACTTGAGCTTGTATCCATCGATCGCGGTGATCACGTCACCGCCCAGCACCATGTCGGAGCCGGCGACCGAGTACTCCTCGGTGCCCTCGGTCAAGCCCACGCCGTCGGCGGGAGAACCATCGCGAATGTTGCCGATCAAGACCCCGGGGCTGTCGGGCAGTGTCGATTCCCATTCGTCGATGCCTCGCCACAGCGGCTTGCCTTCGATACCGAGGTAGGCGTAACGCACCTTGTCACCGCGCGCGAGGGTTCGTGCCGACCGCGACACCAGCTCGGCCGGAATCGCGAATCCGAGGCCTTCGCCGCCACCACCGACCGAAAGGATCTGACCGTTAACGCCGATCACTTCTCCTTCGGCGTTGACCAGCGGGCCGCCCGAGTTGCCCATCGTGATCACGGCATCGGTTTGGATCGCCCCGTAGATGCGGAATCCCGCGAGGCCAAAGATCTTGCGACCGACGCCAGTTACGTAGCCGACCGACATTGTGTACGTCTCGCCGAGTGGTGAACCGAGAGCCATGACCGGCGCGCCAATGCCCGCTGCGGCGCGCGAGAACTTCAGTGGCTTTCGCGCGACGCGCTTCTCTGTTCGCAGCACGGCGATGTCTGCATGTGGATCGACACCGGCGATCTCGACGCTCACGCGCTCACCATTCTCAAGCTGCAAATTGACTGCTTCCGCGCGCTTGTGATCGTCCAGTTCATTCGTCACGACATGCGCGTTCGTGACGACAGTCTTGCCGTCGCCGATCACAAAACCTGTCCCCAGTCCGACCTCACCGGATTCACCGATTGAACCGAACTCCGAAATCACCGTCACAACCGACGGTGCGACGCGTTTATAGAGCGTCGGCGGATCGATATCCGCACCCGGCAGAGCCGTCCGCGCGCTCGACGGCTGGGCTCCGGGCGAGTCGAGAAACTCGTCGAGTGATCCGGCAAGCTTGCAGCCAGAGAACGTCAGCGCGACCGCCAGCATCGCGATCACCAGGCAGGCGCGTCGCATCACTCCGGCCCGACCGCGGGCAGGCGGAGAATGAAAGCTGTGTCATTGGGCTGCGAGCGCACTGCGAGTTCGCCTTTCATTGCCGTCGTAATTTCGTTCGCGATCGACAGACCCAGTCCTGTGCCGCCCGCCTTGTCGCCGGTGTGAAAACGGTCGAACACGCGGGTCAGATCTTCCGGCGCGATCCCCGGACCGTTGTCGCCGACAGTCACGCTGATCGACTCGCCCGCGCGCTGCGCGACGACAGTGATGTCCGTGCCGGGCGGCGTGTGCGACAGCGCGTTGTCGATCAAGATCCGCACGATCTGCGCCAGGCGAATCGGATCGCACATCGCGTCTATCCCGTCGTCTGTCGCCACCGAAATATCGCTCTGGTGATGCGCCGCCTGTGGGCCGAACTCGCGCGCCACTCCACGCACGAGCTCACCGACGTTGACGCGCTCGCTCTGCACGTCGAGTGAGCCGGTGTCGATCTTCGACAGGTCGAGTAGGTCGGTAGCGAGCTTGGTCATGCGCTGGATCTGCGAGTGCATCGTCTCGAGAAACTCGCGCTGGGTCTGTTCGTCGAGATCCTCTTCAAGCATCAGCTCGACGTATCCACCTAGTGAAAAGAGTGGCGTGCGCAGCTCGTGCGAGGCGTTGGCGATGAACGCTTTTCGCGCCCGGTCGGCTCGGCCTAACCGTTCCTGCATGTTGTTGAAAGCTCGTGCGAGCTCGCCGATCTCGTCGCTGGAGTCGATCGTGATCGGCTCGGTGAAGTTGCCATCGGCGACCGTGCGCGCGGCATGCTCGAGCCGCTTGATCCGCCGCGCGATGAAACTCGAAGCAACCATTCCGACGATCAGCGAAATGCCGAGCGCGAAGATCCCGGCGATCAGGTTGCGCCGTGCCTGTTGGCTGACGACCGAGTTGACGTTCGCCAGTGATGTCGAGAACACGGCAGCGCCGATCACGACTCCGTTGGCTGTGATCGGCGCGGAGGCCGTGGCGTGCTGGCGGCCTTTGACTTCGACGGTGCCGCTGGCGACCCGTCCGGTGGCCAACGTGCGTGCGGCGACCCAGTCGGTGGTGAGGTCGCCGGGGTTGGCGCCGTCGAGCGTGTCGGCAAAGACTTCCAGTTGCGGCGTCAGCGGGTTACCGCCCGTGTGTCTTTTGAGAATCGCCACACGGACGCCGACGTTGGCTGCGAGTGCGTCGACGTACTGCTGACCCGATGCCGGCGAAGTCAGCTGACTGTCGATCGTCTGCTCATACCCCTGCAAAACCGGAGCGAGCTGGGCGGCCGTGTCGGCCATCTCCGTAACCTGGTTGCCCCGCAACTGTGTCTCAAGCCGCGGGACGACGATCAAGAAATTCGCCGTCACCGCGACAAACGTCACCGCGAAGAACAGCAGCGTCAGCTTCTCGCGGATGCCCCAGGAAAACCGGCGGCGGTTCATGCCTGCTCCGGTCGGGGCCTAGGAGTCGCGGAAGCGGTAGCCGACGTTGCGCACCGTGAGGATGTACTCCGGCTTGCTGGCGTTGGGCTCGATCTTCTCGCGCAGGTGGCGAATGTGCACATCGACGGTGCGGATGTCGCGGTAGGCGGAGTCGCCCCAGACGCGTTCGAGCAGGGCCTCGCGGGTGAGCACGCGACCGGGCTCGGAGGCCAGCGCCATGAGGATCTCGAACTCCATGAAGGTGAGGGTGATCTCGCCGCCATCGACGGTGACGACGCGGCGGCCAGGGTCGATCTCGACGCTGCCGGCGTGGATTGTGCGTTCCTCAGGCCTGCTCTCCGAGCCGTTGCTCGTCATTCCGGCGCGGCGCAGCGCGGCCTTGACGCGAGAACGAAACTCACGCAGGCTGAACGGCTTGGTCATGTAGTCGTCGGCACCGAGCTCGAGACCGATCACCTTGTCGACCTCGTCGGCACGGGCGGTCAGCATCACGATCGGCACGTTGCTCTCGGCACGGATCTCTTTGCAGACCTCGAGGCCGTCGAGCTTCGGCAGCATGATGTCGAGCACGACCAGGTCGAACTTGCCGGCACGGAACTTCTCGAGCGCCTCCTCGCCGTCGCCGGCGATCACGACCTCATACCCGTCCTTCTTCAGGGGGTACTCGAGCATGCGCTGGATCGGCGCCTCGTCGTCGACGAGCAGAATCGTTGCAGCAGCATCCACGCGACCAGCTTAGAGCTTCAAAGACCTGAAAGTGCAGGGCTTAAGGTGCGGCCAATGCGCTGTTAACCCAGTGGGTGACCCAGCGGATGGGGATCGTGCGCCGGTAGCCGACCTTAGACTGACGCGGTGCCTCTGGGATTGCTTGAGCCCCGGCTCTACCGCGCCGCCTTCGCTCCGGCGCTATTGGCGTTGATCGTTCTCGCTTTTTCATTGGAAGAGCCGAAGCGCGCAATCTCACTCGAACTCGCGCCGCCGACCTTCAGCGCGCAGCGCGCGATCGCCTCGGCACAGCAGTTTGTTGATGACTACGGCGCGCGCGAATCTGGGTCGGCGGTTGACAATGACCTGGCCGCTCTTGTAGCGCGACGGTTCAATGAGGCCGGGTTCACACCGGCCTCGTACCGGTTCGATGCCACGACGCTCAATGGCAAGCGTGAGCTAGTCAATGTGGTCGGTGTTCGCGCCGGACCAAGCGACCGGCGACTGGTGATCCTGGCTTCACGCGACGGCGCGCCTGGACACTTGGATCGCGCCGGCGCGGTCGAGACGGGGATCATGTTGGAACTCGCACGGGTGCTGCAAGGGCGCACGTTCGATCACACGATCGTCCTGGCGTCGGTTTCGGGAGGTGTGGACGGTGGGCTGGGCGCCGCCGAGCTGGCGGCGAAACTTCGGCGACCGGTGGATGCGGTGATCGTGCTGCGCAATGTCGCCGCCGAGCCGAAGGAGCCGGCGGTCGTGACTCAGTACAGCTCGCGAGTGCGGGCCGACCAGCGGTTCGAGCGCACGCTCAAGCTGCTCGCCCTGCGCGAGCTCGGCCGCCGTCCAGAGGAGCACTCGACCGTCTCTCAACTTGTCCGGATCGGCTACCCGCTCGCCCTCGGCGAGCAGGCGACCTTCCC
>JBASTN010000138.1:0-8822 GCA_049274915.1 Solirubrobacterales bacterium | reverse complement strand
ATGACGTCGATCAACTACACCCAACCGATCAGCATCAGTAGTCCCAGCGGCGACATCGACTCGGTCGAGTTCGGTGCGATCAATGTTCCGCGCGCTTCGACCGTTCAATTGCGCTCATCGCCACAGTGGGAGAACTCCTCAGCGAACAACGACATCGCGGGGGGGTGGTGCGTCTCGACCGACGTTTACGGAACCTGGGGCGCGACGAACGGCAACTGTGACGACTTCCGCATCAATGAGGTCGGTTTCATGCCGAACAGCGCCTCCACGCGCGACGGCAAAACATTCATCGAGATCAAGGGCAACGGTGCCGTCACGCCGACTTCGACGCTGTTGGCCGGCTGGCGCGTGCGCGTCAAGCCGCAGGGCGGACCGGGCGAGATCTTCCTCAGCCTGCCAGCCAACGCAAACACCAGCTCGCAGGGTCTTCTAGTGATCGCCGACAGCGATTCGTCGGGCGGTACGCAGGTGCCGCTGTACAGCTTCGCAAGCGCAGCTGTGGCCTCAGGGCCGTCGAGCTTCGCCACCGATCTTGAGCAGTACCTGCGCGCCGATCGACCGATCACAGTGCAACTTCTGCCACCGGGCGGCGACCCGTACAGCTGCACCGGCGCAGCCGTCGACACCCTCGGATTCATCCCAGTGATGTCGATTTCGTCGATGACTGCCGGCTCTGACGTCTGCGGTCCGAACTTCCTGATCAACGCCTTCAAGCCGGTCACCGGTTACGCCAGCGGTGTGGCCGGCATACCGGACGACTCGGTCCAGCGAAGCAACGAACGTGAGTTCACGGGCGAGAATCTGCTCGACTACTGCGCGCTGCCTGCGACACCGTTGCAAGACAACGACCGCTGCAACGCCAACCAGTAAACGTGTGGCCTGCGGCATAGGGCCGCGACTCCATCAAGGCCGAGCCCGTACGCGCCGATAAAACCTTTAGTTCTGGCCGTTTGGTTGATACCGATCGTCCAGAGCCTCCGTAGTTCGCGAACCGAATAGAAGCGTCATGGCTGACGACCCGAACATCCCAAGGATTGGGCAAGCCGCGCAACAGAAACCAGCGCAAGCTCCGCAGCAAGCGCCTGGTGTGCGGCAGATGTCCCAGCAGCAGCAAGCAGGCTCAGTGCAACATATGGGCCAAGCTCGTGCGGCTGCAGCTCCCCCAGCCGGGGAGAGCAACACGGGCGTCCCAGGCCTTTTCGCACCGACTCTCAAGCAGGCAGGCCGTACGCCTCCGACCGTGCTCGACGCACTCGTGCGTCTTGGTTACGTCGGAGCGCTCGCCCTTGAAGCAGCGGTAGCGCAGGCGCAGGCCAACGGCATCACACCGGAGCAGGTGCTGATGGCCAACCAGACGGTCAGTACCGACCAACTCGCCCGTGCGACGGCCGAGAAGTTCGGGCTTAACTACATCGACTTGACGAAGTTCGAAATCGACTTCGGCGTTGCCGCGTTGATCTCACCGGAAAAAGCAAAGTCCTACGAGGTGCTGCCGGTACGCCAGTACGAGGACGGATCGATTCTCGTGGCGATGGCCAACCCGGCGAACGTGCTCGCGCTGGACGACCTCAAGCTGATGCTCAAGAAGGAACTGCGGCCTGCGGTCGCGGCTCCCGACGATCTCGCCGGTGCTTTCACCCGCCTGACCAACCTCGACGAGGCGGTCACCCAGGCATTCGACGACGACGAGGAAGACTCGGCGCCCGTTCAGCTCGACGTCCGCGAGTCGGCCAACGACGCGCCGGTCGTCAAGCTGATCAACTCGATCCTCGTACAGGCCGTCACGGTCGGCGCCTCGGACCTCCACTTCGAGCCCGAGGGCAAAGAGATGCGCGTCCGCTTCCGCGTCGACGGCGTGCTTCAGCGAGCCACCACGGTTCCGCGCAAGATGGTCAACGGCATGATCTCGCGTCTGAAGATCATGGCCGACATGGACATCGCTGAGAAGAGGGTCCCGCAGGACGGTCGCGTGGCGTTGCGCGTCGGTTCGGTTTCGGTCGACCTGCGTGTTGTTTCGCTGCCGAGCGTGCACGGTGAAAAAGTCGTCATCCGTGTTCTTGACAAGAGCTCAACGCAGATGACGTTCGATGACCTCGGAATGTCGGGGATGGCTGGCGATCGCTTCCGCCAGGGCTTCAACAGCCCATTCGGCGCCGTCCTGGTGACCGGCCCGACCGGTTCCGGTAAAACGACTTCGCTCTACGCCGCGGTTAATCAGCTGAACACGATTGAGCGCTCGATCCTGACGATTGAGGACCCGGTGGAATACCAGCTTCAGGGCATCTCGCAGGTGCAGGTCAACCAAAAGGCGGGTCTGACCTTCGCCGCCGGCCTGCGAGCCGCGCTGCGTTCGGACCCCGATGTCATCATGGTCGGTGAAATTCGAGATTCAGAGACGGCCAAGATCGCGATCGAATCGGCCTTGACCGGACACCTCGTGCTCTCGACCCTGCACACCAATGACGCCTCGACGACAGTTACGCGACTGACTGAGATGGGGGTGGAGCCGTTCCTGACGGCCACCGCACTCGAGGTCGTGGTAAACCAGCGACTCGCGCGACGCGTCTGCACGCAGTGTTCCCAGCCGGTGAAAATCACCGCCGATCAGCTAAGGGCTAGCGGTTTCGTTGCCGACAAGGACATTGACGGTGTTCAGGCCGTCGGCTGCTCACGTTGCAGCAATGGTTACAAGGGCCGAGTAGGCCTCTACGAAGTTCTTTCAATCACAGACAACATTCGGTCCCTGATTCTGGAACGCGCGAACTCCGATGACATCGAGGAGATGGCGGTCGAAGAAGGCATGGACACGCTCCGCCAAGACGGTCTCAAGAAGATCGCGGAAGGGCAGACGACGGTCGAGGAAATTTCTCGAGTCACCGGCGTCACCTAAGAAGGGAAGCCCGAGCTCATGAACGCAGAACAAGCAATCGACTTCGCCGACATCATCACTCAGATGATGCAGCGGGGCGCGTCCGACTTGCACATCACCGCCGGAGCACCGCCGACCGTGCGTGAGAAGGGCACCCTGCGTCCGCTCCCCGGCTACCCGCCGCTGACGCCAAACCAGACGCGCGCAATCATCTACGGAATCCTCTCCAACGACCAGCGCCAGCGCCTAGAAGAAAACCTTCAGCTCGACTTCGCGTACTCGGTGCCGCGCATGGCACGTTTCCGCATCAACTGTTACTTCCAGCGCAACGCGATGTCTGCGGCGTTCCGACTGATTCCGAGTGAGATCAAGACTGTCGAAGAGCTCGGTCTGCCAGCCGTGATGCACGAGTTCGTCAACAAGCCGCGAGGTCTGGTGCTCGTCACCGGTCCGACCGGTTCGGGTAAGTCGACGTCGCTGGCGGCCGTTGTCAACGAGATCAACGAGCAGCGCCACGATCACATTCTGACGATCGAAGACCCGATCGAGTTTCTTCATCGTCACAAGAACTGCATCGTCAACCAACGCGAGGTCGGCGCGGACGCTGAGAGCTTCGCGCTCGGCCTGAAGGCCGCCCTGCGTCAGGACCCAGACGTCATCCTGGTCGGAGAAATGCGTGATCTCGAGACGATCGGCACCGCCCTGACCGCGGCCGAAACCGGACACCTCGTGTTCGGCACGCTGCACACCCAGGACGCTTCTTCGACGGTCGACCGCATCATCGACGTGTTCCCCGCAGACCAGCAGGAACAGGTCCGCGTACAGCTTTCGATGGCGCTGCAGGGGATCATGACCCAGCAGCTGCTCCCGCGTGCCGACGGCTCCGGCCGAATCTGCGCGTGTGAGGTGCTGATCCCGACGCCGGCTATTCGCAACCTGATTCGTGAAGGAAAGACACACCAGATCTACTCGGTCCTCCAGACCGGTGGAGCACACGGCATGATGACGATGGACGCTTCGCTCGCAGAGCTCGTCCGGGCCGGCGCGATTAGTCGTGCCCTAGCCGAGACGCGCTCCAGCTCGCCCGGCGAACTACGACGCCTGATCGGTGCCGCTCCTGGCGCTGCCGGTGGCGCGATGGCCGCGGCCTAGGACTGAGGAGACCGGATGAGCGCGTACGCATACAAAGCAATTGACCCGACGATCGGCCAAGAGATCGCCGGCGAGATCGAGGCCGAGAACAAGGTCGGTGTAACCGAGCACCTTCGTGGCAAGGGCCTGATCGTCCTCGAGATTGACGAACAGAAGCCGACCGATGTCGGCGACATCTTCTCGCGCTTCAAGAAGGTCTCTCCGAAGGCGCTGGTGATCTTCACGCGTCAGCTCTCGACGATGATCGACTCGGGCATGTCGCTACTGCGCGCCCTCTACATCCTTGAAGAACAGACCGACGATGAGGTGCTCAAGGACATCGTCGCCGACGTTCGTGAATCGATCGAAGCTGGTGCTTCGCTCGGTGACTCGCTCGACCAGCACCCGAAGGCGTTTGGCGAACTCTACGTCGCGATGGTTCGCGCGGGAGAGGCCGGAGGAATCCTCGAAGAGACGCTGCGCCGTGTCGCGACCCAGCTCGAGAAGGATGACTCGCTGCGCCGTCAGGTCAAGAGCGCGATGATGTACCCGGCCTTCATCGGGGGCTTCGCGATCATCGTGTTGGTCGCGCTGCTGACCTTCCTGGTCCCGGTCTTTGCCGGGATCTTCGACGACCTCGGCGGCGACCTGCCACCAATCACCAAGTTGACAGTCGCAATGTCTGACGCGATCAAGGCGTACTGGTACATCTTGATCTTCGGCCCGCCGGCTTTCTGGATCTCGTTTAACAAGTGGCGCGCCAGTGAGAAGGGCAAGGCCCAGTGGCACAAGATCCTTTTGCGCATCCCGTTCAAGATCGGCGACATCATTCACAAAGTCGCACTCGCCCGCTGGGCACGCTCGTTCTCGTCGCTGACGTCGGCCGGTGTGCCGATCCTCCAGTGCATCGAGGTCGCAGGGCGCACCGCCGGCAACAACGAGGTGCATCGCACGATGGCGGATGTCACGGCCTCGGTCGAGGCCGGAGGCACGATTGCCGCCCCGTTGAAGGCTTCGCCGGTCTTTCCTTCGATGGTCGGGCACATGATTTCATCGGGCGAAGAGACGGGCGCGCTCGACCAGATGCTCAGCAAGGTTGCCGACTTCTACGAGGACGAAGTTGACTCTGCCGTCAAGGCGCTGACGTCGATTCTCGAACCGGTGATGATCGTCGTCGTCGGTGGCATCGTCGGGTTCATCGTGATCGCGATGTACATGCCGATGTTCAAGGTCTACGACTCGATTCAGTAGTCGCACGATCGCTCGACCCTCGGCGGACCGGATCAGACGTTCGGCCAGTCCTCTGACACATATTTTGCATCCTGATCGTTGCTCTTTGAGCGGCGGTCAAGTTGCTGAATGTCGCTCTATGACCGGGATTGAGGCTAAGTTACCGCCGCGAAACGGTTGTCGGCCCTAGTACGAATGTCCATCGGGTCCACCACCTAGGTCAAGTCTTCTGCGGTCTCGCTCGATAACTCCTCGGACAGGACAGCACGCCCTTTAGGCACCGGCCGCGGACTTCGTGGCGAAGGACCGCCCCGGGGCTTTTTGCCAGGAGGATCAAGAGTTATGTTCACCAAAGTACGCAACCGCCTCGAGAGCGAAAAGGGTTTCACCCTGATCGAACTTCTCGTCGTGATTCTGATTATCGGCATCCTTGCCGCTATCGCAATTCCGTCATTCCTGAACCAGCGTGAAAAGGGTCAGGACGCATGTGCGAAGTCAATGGCCCGCACAATGCAGACCGCGATGGAGACCTTCTTCGTCGACAACAACACCTACAACGGCGCGACGGCTGCATCGTTGACCTCAATTGAGAACCAGATCACAACTGGTGCTTGTGGCGGCACGACCGCAGTGCTTACCGGCACGGCCGGCACGGCTGCAACCTGCGCAGGTGGCAACCCGGGCACCGGTGGTGGCTACTGCGTCTCAGCACAGTCGTCAGCAACTGGCGGTGGCCAGCACGTGTTCTCGATCAACCGATCGGCTGCCGGCGCAATCACGCGAGTCTGCACGCCGGCAGGCCAGGGTGGCTGCCTCGCTGGAGCTAACTGGTAGCTCTGACGTTTCAGAGTCCAGACGTAGTACTTCGAGGCGGGCCCGCAAGGGTCCGCCTCTTTTTTGGCGAAAACTCCGCAGATGGACAAAGCTTTTCGACCAAGGGCGTAACCGATGACCGAAGGCCAGGAACAACTGATCACAGCATTCGCGCTCGGTGGATTCGGTTTGATCTTCGGAAGTTTCCTCGCCGCCGTGGCCTACCGCCTGCCGCGCGGTCAGACACCGTGGGAGCCCAAGCGCTCGCACTGCCCGTCCTGCAACGCCGAGATCCGGGCGCGCGACAACATTCCCGTGCTCTCCTGGATCTTGCTGCGCGGTAAATGCCGCGACTGCGGTGAGTCGATCTCCTGGCGCTATCCGTTCTTCGAGGCATTGACGGCGATCCTGTGGTCGGCGGTCGGCGCCTATCACGGACTTGAGCCCGAGCTGCTTCCCGACCTTTTGCTGATCACCACGCTGCTGGTCGCCGCCAATAGCGACCTCGACATGCGGATCATTCCGAACAAGCTGTTGTTCGTTTCACTGCTCGCAGGTTTGATCGCTCAAGCATGGGCCCGTCCCGATGACTGGCTGGAGTGGACCGTCGCCGGATCGGCAGCTTTCACCGGGATGTTCCTTGTCGCGCTCGCATACCCACGTGGGATGGGAATGGGCGACGTCAAGCTCGCTGGCGTAATGGGCATTTATCTCGGCCGTGCGATCGGGCCGGCGCTGCTGTTCGCATTTTTCGCCGGCACACTGGTCGGCGTCGCCGTGATGATCAGGAAGGGCGTCGCCGAGGGGCGCAAGACCGCAGTGCCGTTCGGACCGTTCATGGCGGCGGGAGGCATACTCGCCGTGTTTTGGGGCGAAGACGTGGTCGAGTGGTATCTCGACACGTTCGCCTCCGGATAGCGCGAAAAATCGTGGGGTGACGACCCTACGGCCACGGCTTTAGCAATTCGTCCAGAACCTGGACAAACGATCTAGCGCCGCTAATCCGGGTCAAGGCGCCGGGGTAGCGGACCGATATCTCTCGGGATGAAGGGAATTATCTCTAGATACCGCATGGTTGCGGGCGATGGACAGCGCGGTTGGGCGCTGATGGACGCCATTTGGTCGTCCGTCGTCGTCGTGCTGGCGTTTATGGGAACGTTTATTGCGATCGACGCGAGCATCAAGACCTCGACGACCGACATTCGCAAGACCCAGGCCTACGACATCGCCCAGAACCAGATCGACCGGTTGCGCAAAACCGGAGACACCAACCTCACCACGCTTCTGGCGCAGGAGAACACAAATACTCCGCCCAGCAACCCGAGCCGTACCGTGGTATTGGACGACATCACGTACTCGGTATGGACTCGCGCCTATTACGTCGACAACATCGCAGGTAGCGAGGTCGACGCCTGCGGATCGACCGGCGCCGACGACACCACCGGCGCCAAATACGTCTACATCAAGGCGACAGTCACATGGCCCGGCATGCGTGCGGGCACGGAGGCCGTGATCGACACCTACTTCGCACCCGAGGGCGGAGACCTTCAAACCAACACCGCCACGCTGCGCGTGTTCCTGACCGACCAGACGGGCGCACCGCGTGCGGGACGCGCCGTGACCCTGCACAAGATGCCTGCCGGAACACAGAGCGGCGGCAACGTCGTGACAACGACCACCGGCTGCAAGCTTTGGACTGGTCTCGCTCGTGGCGATTACGAGATCCGTATACCGACCGGCACCGACCCGGCCACCGCTGAGCGCGACATCTACATGACGTCAAACCCCGTAATCGTGCCGATTCGGGTGACTGCTCGTGCCGCCATCACGCGCACGATTGACATTGCCGCGCCGGTCACCGTCGTTCCGACATTCGCAACCAAGGTTGTGACCTCGGGTGCCGACGTCGCCGTGGCCAACGCCGCCAACCGCTTCATCGGCCCGTGGCTTGCCGCGTCGACGAAGATCACCCGTGTGTCGGGCACCGAGTTCTTTGTGACCGGCACCGACGGGGTTTCCCAGATGCCACACGCGACGAGCGCCATCGCAACCAAGATGTATCCGGACGAGGGCGGCTACACGACCTGGGCAGGCCCGTGCGACCTCAATAAGCCTGCCGCCACAAGCCTTGTGACGATTCCGTCGCCGGCGAACAACCTCACGTGGGCGCCGTTATCAACGTATGCGCCGGCTCCTGTGCTGCGCGTACCGAGCCTTCGCTCCCAGATTACTTCTACCGGTGTGGCAGGGACGGGGCGCGTTCAAGTGCGTCTGCGCAACCGCATCGGCGGCGGGGCACTGAGTGCTGCGTGTGGCGCCCAGGCGGCGCTTTATAACCAATGGATTCGGCTGCCCGGCGAAACCAATACATCTGGATGGCTGCCGGATGCCTCATATGCGTTGCCATTTGGCCGCTATGACATCTGCGTCCGCCAAACCGGCGACTGGGCAACGGGCTGGGGCAGCTTCGGCACCACCACCAAATACATGTTGCTGTCGGATGTCGACAATGACTGGCCTGGACCTACGACCCGCACCTTCGATGTGCGCACCAGTGGATCGACTTCGTCCACATTGTGCGGCGGTAGTAGCGCGATCGGAACCGGCGCCGACACGGGATGGGACTGATGATTGTCCGTCTCAGAAAACGTCTGCGTGACGAGAGCGGATTCAGTCTGCTTGAACTGCAGGTCGCTGAGTTGATCGGCGGATTCGTGATCACCGCAGCGATCTCGATGATGATCATCGCCGTCAATTCGTCAAGCCGGGTCACCGACCG